>JAQULX010000201.1 GCA_028718465.1 Dehalococcoidales bacterium
CGGAAAAAGGCCGATCGCGTTTAAGGATAGCCTCCCGTAACGCCGGTCGGTGGAATAGCTCTGGGGAAAGACCCTTCCCCGGGCTACGGCTCTCCGCATTTAGTCCTCCGTTCTCTCATGCTTCTTTAACTTTGAATTCAGGTAGCTTCTGGCTCACTTCTTGGGACTCCGGGTCTGCCAGGACTGTAGCCAGCATCCAGCGGGCATAGTTCGCCCTCCGTTCGTTACCCTCTTGCAGGCTCTCTTCAAGAACCCGTCTCCAGTTAGGGATGGCTAACTGGCGCCATCGCTCCATAAGGTCTGCGACAGGTTCAGACCCTACATCGGTAAGCGGCTGGCTGTCGACTGCCTGTGTTTTTCCCGATAATTCTGGCAATACTGCTTCCAGCCAGCTCAGTTGAGTTCTGGATGAGGCTCGCTTCCTTATGTTCCATCTCGCTAAGAATCGGTTAGTAATCAGTCAAAATACTTCCTTGAGCGGGTACCGTAATCCCGGACCCGCTCAAGGTAAAAAATAACCCGGCTTTTCCCGCTCGATCTCCTGGATAACTTCCGATAGATCCGGCCTAAGCATTTTTAAAGAATATACTCCCCCTCCAGCCAGCTAGAAAAGCCGGGATTAGACACCAATCTACTCTTGATTTCCTTATTAAGGGAAACCGATTTATTTAGTTAAGAAAACCGGGTATGCCGCTCAATATTTTGGAGAAATTCCCGCAGCATTTCGGCTGTAAACTTGGTCGGCGGCAAGGGTGAATTAAAGTCTTTGAGCCCCACTCCCAGGTGGTAGCTTTTCATGAAATAGTGAGCAACCTGGTACTCCTGCATATCCAGCTGCCATACTTTCTTCTTGGCTTTATCCCAGAGCGCCAGCAGTTCTTCTTCCTCCGGGGAACGCTTTGTCAATTTTTCCTGTTTGAGGATCTCTTCCGGAAACAGATCGTCCGGCGCTTCGCTGTCCGGAGGTGGCAGCACCAGCACCTGTTCCGGTGGCATCTGGGCATACCTCTGGGTTTCGATCAGGGAATAGGTCGGCGCCAGGTTCAGCACCCAGGCGGTTTTGTTGTGGCCTTCCGGCTGAACTTCCTTTTCGACCAACTGCAAGGAGAGCGGGATCATGGCATAACGCCGGCAGATGTTATAAATCAGCTCCAGGCTGGAATTGATGTTGACCATGGAATGATAGGAACTGGTATCCAACTGGTAGACCCCGAAGCCGGGACAGTCCGGCAATAGAAACTGCAGGTTCATGACCCGGCGGCAGAGTCCTTGCTGATAGGCTTCACAGCCAGCCGGGTTACAGGGGATTTCTTTCAGTTCCGTGTCCCGTAAATTGGATGATACGGCGATACCCAGGCTGACTTTAGCCACAGCGATTTTCCCGTTGCCGCGGCACATGAGGCGGCGGGACTCGGAATAACATCTTAAGTACTGGCTGGCCCACTGAGCTGGGTCGTTAGTCGGGAACATGATCCGCAGTTCGCGGGGTTTTTCCCCGAAGACCTTTTTCACTTCTTCGGGACACACAAAGTGATCGGTTGGTTCGGGGTACGGCGTCCCTTCTCCATCCTTCTTGATGCCTAGCCGGATCTTGCCCAGCCGGGGTAACCGGATGACTTCGCTGATTCCTTTGATTGGCATACTTTTCCTCCACAGTATTATTTTTTAAACTGGCGGCTGCCTTTTGTTCGGCTAATTCCTGCCGATAAGCCCGGGCGATCATCCGGGCCAATATCCGTAATGCGTTATCCAATGCCTCTTCCGCTTCTGGACTTAACATCCAAGTTCTCCTTTATTTAGTTGGTATCGGGAATTGAATTGGGCTGAATCTACTATTTACCCTGAGAATCAGGTTTCCGAACTCCTGTTTCATCTTCAGTTACTCCGCCTTGAGAGTTGCTTTCATCAATTTCTTCAAGGATGAAAATATCATCAAATGTCAGAGGCTGAAGGGCTTTCTGTAATTTTTCGCGGAGCTGGGGAGAAGGATAACGGTCCCCGCTTACCAATTGAGAAATATAGCCGCTACTGATGCCGGCTTTGATGGCCAGCATATTGAGCGATAAGTTACGTCGGGCAATCTCTTTCTCCACGACAACTTTATTTATTTTGACCTTGATCATCTTCCATCACTCCTGGTCTTTGGTTTGTGGTAAAAATAAAGGCGCTCTGGATCACGTGGACCCAAAGCGCCTATCGTCTTCGATTCGGCTGGTCTTTACTTTAGACTAGTCTGAACTAACTCAATTTTATGTCTCGCTTTAGTGTTACCATCACCGGTTTGCCGTCCTTGACCACAACCTCGATATTACCCCAACCAAAATTTTGACAGATGGTCAGAAATTCAGGGTTGCGTTTGAATAGTTCCTGGAGAGCGAGTTCAATGGTTGGCATAGCTGCTATTATATTTTAAGCTTTACTTACTTGTCAATAGGTTTTTATGCATATTCCAGAAAAAGTGCTTGCAAAAATTAGCATAGCTATGTTACAATGGTAACTAAGTTGGGAAGAGAGGAGGTGAAAACAGCCATGGCAGAGTTTAATTTCGGTCAATATCTGAAAGAACTGCGCACTAACCGGCGCCTGTCTTTACACGATGTGGAGAAGGCCTGCGGCGTCTCCAACGCTTATCTTTCGCAAATCGAACGCGGCGACCGGTCAACACCCAAACCCGAGATTCTAAAGAAACTGGCTCAGGCTTATAAGATCCCTGTTAGAGAGCTTTTCCTGAAAGCCGGTTATCTGGATGAACCCGAAGTCACGGCGACCGAGGAAGAGCGTATCGAAGCTGCTTTCCAGTATGTCCTGGCTGATCCGGATTATAAGCTGGGACAGCGAATCCGGAGCGAAGAACACGACATCAAGAGTAAACGGGGTATGGTCATTATCTATGAGACCCTGACGGGTAAAAGATTACTGTCAATGTAAACTTGAGGTAAAGCTTATGGTCTCTGATTTAAGCCTGACGGATTTCTGCCGTCTGGCCTTTAATGCTTCCAACCGGCGTTTTGCCGCGGATCCGGTCCAGCTGGGAAAACTCTTCCGGCAGTATGCCGGGATCGAGCGTACTCCCAGCCTTAAAAGGACCGTGGAATTGGTCCGTTCTCTGGGAATCGTCATTGAAGAAGTGGATTGCCTGAGCACTCATGGCGCCAACATGCTGGATAAAGATAGAGTCTGGCATCTTATTTATGCTGCCAAAGACCAGCCCGCTACCCAGAAATTCACTATTTTTCATGAGCTGTTTGAAATCCTCCAGAAGAGCTTCGCCGAGTTGGCTCCCAGTTATCATTCGCCTCAAGAGATTGAAACCAACCAGTCTGCGAAGCGGTCTGCTGAGCGGTCTGCCGACCGTTTTGCGGGTGCGGTTTTACTTTCCTCCCAACTTTTTGTCAAACACCTGATCGCTACCGGCTGTGATCTGGTGAAGCTGGCTGAAGGATTGGAGCTTTCCCACCAGTGCTTGCTGGTAGCCATGGAACAGCATTTGGCGAAGCTTCCCTTCGTGGGAGCCCTATATGAGTATCAACCCCGGGATGGTATTCGCTCCCGGCAGAAAGCCTACGATTATCTGGCGACTCTGGTGGTCAAAACCGGAGTCCCCTGGCCCATCCCGGAAATCTGCCGCTGGCAGACTGAACCGGTTTTGAATGAGCGTCCGCAGGGCGGCTCCCTGATTTGTGCTGCCTTACAGGGCGGTTATCCCATATTCTATCAAAGCGAAGGAAACGAAAATTCGGCGGCAATTTTGGTCCGCCCGCTTTTTTCCGGGGCCCGGAGACCTTCTCGATTGGTCTTTTTAGTTTTGCCGGGTGCGAAAAGTGATCGGTTTTTCCCTCAAGCTGACTTAATTCAAGCCATCACAGTAAATGAGAACAGTGTCTGTCCTTCGGCTTACAAATGCCGCAATTCTTTAAATTGCCGATGGAAACGATAGGAGGTCATGATGAATAATGAACTGAAGAAAGTGGCGATTTATGCCCGGGTTTCTTCCAATGCTCAGGATGTGGATTTATCCATTTCCGCGCAACTCAAAGCTTTGCGTGATTATGCCAACCATAACGGTTATATGATAGTGCGGGAGTTCGTGGACGAAGCTGAAAGCGGCAAGACCACGGATAGACCGTCATTTCGGCAAATGATCTCTTTAGCCCGCAGTTCTCAAAAGCCTTTCGAAGTGATCCTGGTCTGGAAATTCTCCCGTTTTGCCCGTAACCGGGAAGACTCGATTGTGCATAAGGCGATGCTGAGAAAAAACGGGGTGCAGGTCATCTCGATTAACGAACCGGTCGAGGATACTCCTACCGGAAGATTGCTGGAAGCCTTTATCGAAAGTCTGGATGAATATTATTCCGATAATTTAGGAGAAGAAGTCACCCGGGGAATGCGGGAAAGCGCCTCTCGCGGTTTTTATCTGTCGGCTAAACCACCCTATGGTTATCACAAAGACCATATAAAAGATGGTGACAAAGAACGCACCAAGTTGGAAATCGATCCGGAACAGGCCAATGTTATAACCTTTGTCTTCAATGAGATTTTAAAGGGGAAAGGACTAATTCAGATTGCCAAAGAGTTGAATGGCAAAGGCATTGCTTCTCCGAAGAACCGAAAATGGGGAAAAACTACGTTGCGCGTCATGGTATCTAATGAAGCCTATACCGGCACGATTGTCTGGGGGCGGAACAGCAAACGGGGGTTTGATCCTATCCGGGTAGAGAATGCCTGTCCGGTTATCATTGAAAAATCGGTATTCGATAAAGTAAAGGAGACGATTCAAACCAGGGCTTTCGAATCGTTCCATCCCAAACGCAGCTCCAGCAACTATCTTCTGAGCGGTCTGGCTTATTGCGGATACTGCGGCAAAGCCATGACCGGCACCGAAGCCAAAAGCGGTAAGTTTTCCTATTATGTTTGCGGAACTATCAATCATAAGGGCGCTGGTTCTTGCCAGGCTCGTTACTGGAACAGCAAAGTATTCGAAGCGAATGTAGTCCGCAATATTAAAGAGGGTATCCTGTCCGAAGAAAATTTGA
Organism: Dehalococcoidales bacterium; assembly: GCA_028718465.1. The sequence continues at coordinate 5,034 of JAQULX010000201.1, forward strand.
CCAAAGTGGTTGAGATGGTCAACCAGGACATGGATGATAAGTCGATTGAATACCAGAACGAACTCAATACTATTCTTCAGGACTTGACCGATGCTAACCAGAGATTGGAGCGCCTTTATGATGCTGTGGAAACGGGCAAGATTCCGTTTGCTGACCTGGCTCCCAGAATTCATGATCTCAAAGCTCGTCAGGATAAGTTGCAGGAAAGAAAAATGCAACTCGAAGAGCAATTATCTGATAGACGGGTGGTGCTGGCTAGCCCGGAAACCGTCCGGCGGTTTACCAACGAAATGCGCAAGGTATTGGAAACCAGCGAATTTACTGAAAAGAAGTCCTTCATCCGGGGTATCGTCAAGAAAATCAAGGTGTTGGGCGACCAGGCGGTCTTCGAATATGTACCACCATTTGATGAGATAATCGCGAAGAGATACGGGGTTCTGTGTATTGAACAGGATGGTGGGTGGTAATGGGCTCGAACCAATGACCTCTGCGATGTCAACGCAGTGCTCTAACCAACTGAGCTAACCACCCGCACATCGCTCATTCTACTAAATGCTGCTTCATCAGTCAAGCGCACAAATTGTGCACGAGTTGCGAACGAATTCAGTGCTTGATACTGAATCCAGGTGAGAGTGACCTGGATGCCGTCGAAATCCGGGATGGATTTGAAAGGATAAAACCCCACTTTTCAATTATAACAATGCAAACGTGGGACCACATTTTCCGCGCTTGAAACGCCTGGAGAGATGAGGCTCTCACCATGGTATGTGTTCGGTCTCTTGTCGGCTTCCCCGATGTTACCTGCCTAAGATCGGA
>JAQULX010000202.1 GCA_028718465.1 Dehalococcoidales bacterium
CGGAGGGACCGCTTGCGGTTCGATGGGCAATGTCTCTGTGTTCCAGGGGAAGATTAAATACGAAGAAGGCAATCTCGACGAAGCTATCGTCTATTTTACCGAAGGCATCAACCGGAACCCCGCTAACCCGGAGGCCTATTATTATCGCTCCAGGGCGTATTACGGGAAACAGCGATACGATGCGGCTGTGGCCGACCTGACCAGTACCATCGAACTGGCCCCCGGCAATATTACAGCTTATCTTGAACGGGCTTCCATTTACCGGGAAATCCAGAAAAACGACCTGGCTGCCGCGGACTACACTGCCGTCATCAGCCTGGACCCCGCCCACTCGATGTCCTACTTATACCGGGGTACTATTTATTGGGAACAGCAGAAACTGGGACCGGCGATAACCGATTTTACCAGGTTCATTGAACTTAATCCCGGGGACCCCCGTGGATATGTCAGGCGCGGTGCCGCCTATTCGGCAGTGGAACAACTGGAATCGGCTTTGGCTGATTATAATATGCTTGCGCAGCTTACTCCTGGCGATTCCGGTGTGTATTACAGCCGGGGCACGGTTTATCATGCCCTGGAACAGTTCGACCTGGCGATTGCGGACTACAGTAAAGTTATTGAAATGCTGCCGCAGGAAACCCGGGCGTATATCAGGCGCGCCGCCGCTTACCGGAGCGCCAACTTGCCGGAACAGGCTGTCTCGGACTTGAATATGGTTACCCGGCTCGATCCGGGACATGTCCCGGCTTATTACAACCGGGCATCCATCTACCATCAACTATTGCGGTATGATGAAGCTATCGCTGACTATACGAAATATATCGAACTGAGTCCCCGGGAACCGGGTGCCTATGTCAGGCGCAGCGAAGCTTTCCAGGATGTCGGCCGGCCGGACTCGGCGATTGCCGACTATACCAGCATAGTACAGCTAGACCCGGCTAATGAATGGGCTTATTATAACCGCGGGTTGAGCTATGCTGCCAGAGGGCAATACGATAAGGCTATTGAGGACTATAGCAAAGCCCTGGAGATAAATCCTCTCAATATCGCCATATATGGCAGCCGTATTGATGCTTACGTTCAGCAAGGCCGGCTGGAAGCAGTGGTAATCGACTATGACACGATTATTCAGATCGATCCTTCTAACGAGGCGGCCTATTATCACCGCGGCCTGACTTATGAGTCACTGGGTCTATTAGATCTGGCAGAGGCCGATTACGCCGCGACCTTGCAGTTGAATCCGCAAAACATCAGCGCCTATCTTCACCGGAGCGCCCTGTATCGTGCCCAGGGGCAATTGGAACTGGCTGTTGCTGACTTCAGCAGCATCATTGAGATCGATCCTGCCTATGAGCCGGCCTATTTTAACCGGGGCATGATTTACGTCGAACTGGAAGAATCCGAAAAAGCGTTGAATGATTTTACGAAAGCCATTGAATTAACTCCGGAGCAGTCCAGGTCTTATTACCGGAGAGGCCTGATCTACCGCGAATGGGGCCAGAATGACCTGTACATCGCTGATCTGACCAGGATTATTGAACTGGAACCTGCCAGCGAAAGCGCTTATTACAACCGTGGGATGGCTTATAACGGGATAAACAGATTTGAAGAGGCGATTGCCGATTTTACGAAAGCGATCGAGATCAACCCGCTTTCCGCCCGGGCTTACAACAGCCGGGGTTATGCCTATGTGCAGATACACAACAGCCGTTTAGCCAGGGCTGACTTCCGGAAAGCCATGGAACTTTCGACCGACCCTGCCTTGACGCGGGTTATCCGGGGCAGGCTAGCACGACTTTAGGGTCCTTTATTCTCCTGCCGTATCACACTGTCCGGCATTCCCGGTATTCGGAAGATTTGTGCCTGTATCCCCAAAGGACTATAATAATGTCGCGATATGATAATACCTTTATCGAGAAATAATGCTTACCCCTGGAGCAGCTTATCTTAATGTCGGACCAGTCTCTTCCGGTTAGCGCGCCTGTGCGAAATAGGTTTTTTTACGGTTGGGTGATTGTAGCTGCCTGTACGCTGATGCTCGCTGTTACCTACGGTCTGATGTACAGCTACAGCGTGTTTTTCAAACCCCTGGCTGATCATTTCAACTGGGACCGGGCCACCGTCTCTTTGATTTATTCCGCCTCTCTGGTCATCCGGGGCGCTATTTCAATCGGCACCGGCTGGCTGGCCGATAAATACGGCGCCGCCAGGCTCATGGTTTTCTGCGGTTTCATAACCGGCCTCGGGCTGGTCCTCACCAGCCAGGTGCAAACGTTGTGGCAGTTCTTTATTACCTATGCCCTGATCGAAGCCCTGGGTTTAAGCGGGGCTTTCGGTGTAGCGACTGCCATGACCGCCCGGTGGTTTACCCGGAACCGGGGTCTGGCCCTGGGCATTGTATCCTGCGGGGTGGGCATAGGCACTATTCTGATTGTCCCCGGGACGGAGCGCCTGATAAATGCCATGGACTGGTCATGGGCGTTCATAGTCTGCGGGATTGTTTCCGGAGTCCTGGTTATCGGATCGGCCCTCTTCTTGCGAATGCCCCCGCAGGCGTCCCCGCCGGTAAATGATGGTGAGAGTAAACCGGCGGCCGCAGCGCCCCGGAACGGTTCACGGAGAGACCTGAGCTTGTCCGAAGCTGTTCGCGATCCCCGGGTGATTATCTCGGCGACGATTTTTGCCCTGTTTATTTTTTGTATCCAGATGATACTGGTGCACCTGGTTAACTATGCCACCGATATCGGCATCAGTTCCCTGATGGCAGCCGGTTTTATCAGCCTGGTCGGCGCTTCCAGTGTAGGAGGCCGCCTGGCTATCGGAGCCGGAGCGGACAGGTTCGGTCTGTACAGTACCATGACCTTCTGCATCGTTACTGCTATCGCCGCCATGCTGGTCCTGATTTTTGTCAAAGAGGTCTGGGCGTTTTTCCTGTTTGCCGTAATCTTCGGCTTTGCTTACGGCGGCGAAGTGCCGCAAATCCCTTTGTTCGTGGGTCGGTTCTGTGGGACAAAGGCGATGGCCGCGCTGGTAGGCCTGACATTATTTGTAGCTAATATTGGTGGCGCTCTGGGGCCCTGGGTGGGCGGGAAAATTTATGATCTGACATCGAACTATCAGTGGGCTTTTACCCTGGGAATCCTGTCACTGGCGGCGGCCCTTGTTTTAACCCTGGTTCTGAAGAAGCAAGACCGCTAGCTTCTCATGACTTACAATGATCTTTATTGCCAGCATTGCCGGAATGTCTTTCGGGATATTCTTCGTTGCCGGCGCTATCGCCGCCATCTCAAATTATCTGGGCAGTAAGGAGTAGTAACCGGCGGAACAGGACAGGACCTCATCTTTCCGGTCAGGCTTTGACCGGAATTTTGTCCTCGCAGGGTACTGCGGTCTGGCAAAATCCGCAGCCGATATAACCTTTGCCCTGGTATCCTGCGGATTCCAGTCCGGACTTTTTAAAGACTTCCATCATGCCATTCATCAGATATGCCTGGCACTTGATCTTGTCATGCCCTTTTTCGCTGATAGCCTGGGCCGGACAGCGCTGAATGCATTTCCCGCATTTTCCTCCGGAAAAGGCCAGGCAGTTGGCTTTGTGGTGGGGGTAGGGTCTGGGACTGGGCGGCAGCGCCAGGTTGCAGACAACGCTGCCGGCCCTCACGGCAATCCCCTTCGGGGTAATAAACCCATCGCTCAGGCTGAAGGTGCCGAGACCGGCGGCATAGGCAATATGCCGCTGCGACCATTTGGAAGCCGGGCCGTCAGGCAGCTTTACAGTTTCCCACCACTTGCTTAGCTCGGGGGCTGCTGCAATATAGCCCTGGCTCTCCAGTAAAGCGACCAGGTATCGTGAGAGGCGGAAGATAAATTCCTGTCCCTCAAAGCGGGCGTGGTTCCATCTTAATGTGCAGAGGGCAGTCTCCTTTCGCATTCCGAGGCGGGTTTTCGCGGTAGCCGGAAACATAAAGGATATGACGCTCACTGAAGATAGGTCCTTCTTACCGATCCCGGCTGATTCGCAGTATCTTTCCAGGGTTTCCCGGGGAGTCAGGTGAAAATCTCCGATTATAGTTTTATACTGCTGGAAAAGAGGATCGTCGCCGCTGGCAAATCCGATCAAAGGCTCATCCCAGATTGGTTCATCCGGAAATGGGGTGAACCGGTTCCAGGGGCTGCCGGCGGCATAATCGCGAATGGCTTTCTTGATAAAATCTCCCGGGCTGTTTTTTAATTGTTCCTGATCGACATCCGTTAATTGCATTTGCCTATCCTCTTTCGCACTGTAATCGCGGGGCTTACTGACCAAATTATATACTATGCCGGGCGGGATTGCATTCCACTGCCGTGCCTGAATAACGTTATCAAATGCCTTGTTTGAATTAACATAAACTTAGGTTACAATATATTGTATAGAGAGGGACCCGATTGGAAATAATCATTATCGTCATGGCAGCTATCGCCCCCTGCGCCTTTTGGCTCTGGCTTATTTATCGGGGGGATAAATTCAAACCTGAACCGAAAAGACTCGTAATCCGCATTTTTTTCTTCGGGGCTATAGTGGCCATTCCAGTGGCAGTGGTGGAAGCCTTTTTATATCCCGGAACAATAGAGGGTACTCTCTCCGTGCCTACCGCCGCTTATGTCGCTTTCGTGGTGGCCGGTTTTACTGAAGAACTGGGTAAATTCCTGGTGGTCAGACTGGGGGTGTATAGTCACCCCCATTTTGAAGAACCGGCGGACGGACTGATCTATTCAGCCGCGGCTGCTCTGGGATTTGCCTCTCTGGAAAACATCGTTTACGTGGTAAGCTTCGGACTCGAAGTTATTGTAGTAAGAGGACTCTTTTCCAATCTGGCCCATGTGGTATTCTCCGCTTTGTGGGGTTATCCCCTGGGGCTGAGAAAGGTAGGGATGCTGAAGCACCCCTCCTGGACCTGGCTGGGACTTCTGGCAGCGATGATTGCCCACGGCATTTTCGATTTCCTGTTGTTTACCGGCAGCGTTCTCTCCTGGCTGGTGGTGCCCTTCTTCTTCGGGATGCTGATATTATTTGTCCTGATGATGAGACATGCCAACCGCCACTCGGTCTATATCGAGCACCGGACCTAGCGCTCCTTTGATACCCTCGCCTTTTTGCGGGCCGGCTCCACTTTTTCCACCTCCACGGTACATTCGTTCAAGAGCGTCCCCACGGCGCGGATGGCCGCCAGTACCGGAGCTTCCAGCATATTGGCCGGAGACGCCGGGTCTTTGGTGGTCAGGGGGATATCCAGCAGGTGTTTTTCTTCATTCAATATACAGACCCGCCGGCTGTCGCCCCGGCGGACCAGATCGGTGATAGTGTCTACCAGTCTGTTTCCTTTAACCACTACCCGCTCTTTTTTAGCCATCGCAGACTCCTTGCCCAGTTTTTTCACCTATTTTCAGTATAACAGAGGAAAAAGGGTGGGAAAGACCATTTCTATATGTAACGCAGTAAATAAATGCACGCCGGGTTCAGCCTTGTCCGGAAATGCCCCGTGGGGGACGGAATTATGATTTATGTACAAAAAGATTATCTCCTGGATTCCGGAGACAGTCCGGAACAGGTGAGAAGCAGGTTGGATTCCGGTTTTTAGCGGAATGTGCGAGACACAGAAGATTGCTTTAAGATGGGCTGAGAAAAGAGTCCAGTTTTATTCTCAGGTCTTTCAGCCGGGACTCTCTTTCCGCAGGGTTCGGCAGGCCTATAATGCGGTCAACTTCTTTCAGGGCGATGATGTCACCCTGTAATCTGCGGCGCTCAGCGTCCGCCTGAGAATGATTGTAAAACCCGCAGGCCTCTCGCTGCTCCATGTAAAAGGCGG
>JAQULX010000203.1 GCA_028718465.1 Dehalococcoidales bacterium
TATCAGTATCTTCTCTTTTATCGCGCTCACCACCGCCCCTCTGCGCCGCACGTCTGGATGAAGGTGCAGCTTATTTAATTCTAACCCAATTCTTACCGGATTCTATCCGCTAAAGCTTTTATTTTTTTGCTTTTTATACGGGCAGAAGAAGAACAGTTTAGCCGAGAAACCTTACGTAATCCTGCCACGTAAAGAGCACAATTATACCTATACTGAATATACTTGCCTGATAAAGGACTGAAAAAAGCGCTCCTGCAATATCGGATTGACCTCGACTCTAACCGCATTCTAACCGTTATCAAACGGTTTTTTAACCGAACAGTTTTATACTATTTCTAGTGCACTTTATAGTGTCGCAAGTTGATGTTCCCAAGGAGATAAAGAATGATCAATGTCGGCGTTGTTGGCTGCGGTTACTGGGGGCCCAAGCTTATCCGGAATTTCTATGAGATACCTGAATCTAACCTGGCTCTGGTATGCGATCTGGATGAGGTCAGGCTCCGCCAGGTTAAAAGGCAGTACCCGCATGTAGAGACTACCACCAGTTTTAATGGTCTCCTCCAGGACGGCGTCGATGCCGTTGTAATAGCTACCCCGGTGAACACTCATTATAAGCTCGTTAAAGAGGCTTTATCCCGGGGAAAGCACGTTCTGGTTGAAAAGCCCATGACCAGCTCCAGCCGGGAAGCCCGTGAACTGACGGAACTGGCGGCGGAGCAGAACCGTGTTTTAATGGTCGGACATATTTATGAATATCATCCGGCAGTGGACTTTCTAAAACAGCTAATCAAAAACGGCGAACTAGGGGAAATCTACGCTATCGACGCTCACCGGCTAAACCTGGGTCTATTCCGGTCGGATGTAAATGTTCTCTGGGACCTGGGACCTCATGATTTGAGCATCGTTCTGACCTTGATGGATAGGGAGCCGGTCCTGGTCAGCGCTCGCGGCTCCGGCCACCTGAACCCCAACCTCTGTGATCTGGCTTACCTGGAGCTTATTTTTCCGAGCGGGACTTCAGCCCATATTCATTTGAGCTGGCTGGACCCCCGCAAGGTGCGTCAGGTGACCATTATCGGCAGTAAAAAAATGGCTTTTTATGATGACGTGGCGGAGGCGGAAAAAGTATTCCTTTATGACAAGGGGTGCGCATTCAACACCGCTGCTCCCTGCTATCATTACGGCGACGTCACCATCCCTTTCATTTCCAGTGTGGAGCCTCTCAAAGTCGAATGCAGTCATTTTCTCCAGTGCGTTCAGGATGGGACAACTCCCAGAACAGACGGCATGGCGGGGCTGAAGATAATCAACATTCTCGAAGCTGCCAACAAATCGATGCTCAATGGCGGCCAGAGAATAAACCTGAAGCCAGTTAGCTTCACCAGGAAAACCGGGGACAGACAGGTAATTAATGTAAAATAGTTCCATGGTAAAGAATTTTAAAATGTGAAATTCCAAACAACTCCCCGGAGTGCCCTGAAAAAGCTGGCAGGTCTTAACCAGTTGGTTTAGGCAGAAGCTTATTTTATTTTTCTGACCTCCAAGAGCCTCCAAGAGGTTAAATATCCAGAACCACGGTAATCCGGACTCCTCCCCGGATTAGAGTCCATTCTTAGTTTATCTCCTGTTAAATCAGTCGTTTCCTGCACGCTTTGATCAGAGCAAGATTCCCTTTGTTGATTTTGTGCCCCTAAATCTGCGGGCGAACCCGGAGATTCAGCAGAAATATCCGATAAGGTTTAACGCCAGCAGAATGATAATATAATTAACATTAGAGCGTTTAAGAACGCTGATGCGAGGTGATGAAATGTTAAAGATAAAGAGGGCTTATGACAAGCCGGAATCCACTGATGGCAGAAGAGTATTAATCGACCGGCTGTGGCCCCGTGGCTTAAGCAAAGCTAAGGCTAAAATAGATGAATGGCTGAAGGATTTGGGCCCCAGCACCGAACTGCGGAAATGGTTCGGCCATGACCCGGGAAAATGGGAAGAGTTCCGACAGAAGTACCTTCAAGAATTATCAGGGCCCGGCAAGACGGCCCTTCTGGAGAAAATCGCCCGGATGGCTGAACAGACCGATGTTACGCTGGTCTACAGTGCCCGGGATACCCCACACAGCGATGTCAAAGTGGTAGAGGAACTGGTCATGAGTATGATGCGACAGGCTCAGGCATGAATGTTTCGAATGGTCACACTATCACCCGACGGCATCTTCAACTATTCTCAGCTTTTGCATTTCCGATAGAATTTATGTAAACTTCAGGTGATCGCCATAAAAATGATATTAATCACCCACGTTGCGGCTTAAGCAAGTTGTAACCTCAAAGGACCATGAGCCGGGGCCGGCTGAACCCCGGCCGAGCCGGCCCCGGTCACCTTGTCTACTTGCGCAGGCCGTGGGTGACCCGGCCCCGGCTACCGTAAGCGTAAAGTGAATTAATAATTTCTTAATATTTTTATACTAGCATTAGATCGAGGAACAGAGCCCATGCCCGGTAAAAAGGTACTGATAGTGGATGACGACGCCAAAATTGTCGAACTGGTCAAGCTTTATCTGACCAGGGACAGCTATTCCGTTCTGACGGCCAGCGACGGCAACGAGGCGCTCCGCCTGGCCCGTGAAGCGCGTCCCGACCTGATAGTACTGGATATCATGCTGCCTGGAATCAACGGACTGGAGGTCTGCCGCACCCTGAGGAATGAGTCCTCCGTTCCTGTTATCCTGCTTACCGCCAGGACTACCGAAGAAGACCGCATAATCGGGCTGGATACGGGCGCGGACGACTATGTCACCAAGCCTTTCAGTCCTAAAGAGCTGGCTGCCCGGGTTCGGGCAGTACTCCGACGCACTCCCGATGAGATGCTCCGGATGGGTCCGGAGGAGGTCCGTTCCGGAGACCTGGCCATTAATTTCCTCCGGCACGAAGTTTTCCTGGCTGGCCGATCGCTTGAGCTCACACCGGTTGAATTTAAGCTGCTGGGGGTGCTGATGCGGGAGCCGAATCGGGTTTTCAGCCGCGCCCAACTGGTTGAAAAAGTCATGGGATATGATTTTGACGGATTCGACCGCACTATCGATGTGCATATTTTAAATCTGCGGCGGAAGCTGGAACCAGATGCCAGTCATCCCCGCTTTATCAAGACGGTTTATGGCTCGGGGTATAAGTTCAGCGGGGGAACGGAATGATCCACAGCCTTCAGTTTCGCCTTATGCTGGCTTTTCTGCTGGTGATCCTGGTTACTATCGGCAGCGTTTCCTTTTTTGTTGTTCGGAGCAGCCTGGGTGAAATCAGGCGTCTGGAGGAATATAATAACCAGGTCCGCGCTGCCAGAGTAGAATATATCTTGTCCCGCTATTACCTCCTGAACCAGGACTGGTCTGGAATCCAGCCCCTGGTGGAGCAGCTTTCTACCATGGAAGAAAGACGTATAATAGTCACCGATTTAGACGGCATTGTAATGGCGGACTCCCAGAACAACCTTATTGGAAAGGAATACCGCACCCCTGATAAAGGCATACCACTGTCAATACTCCTCACCGGTCCCCGTCGTTTGCCTTTCCCGGCAAACCCCGGTTCTTCAGCACCGGCAATAAACCCGGCTGGCTCTTTCGGCACGCTCTATATCAGTTCCCAGGATTCTCCGGTGATCGCTATTTATCTTTCCAGCGCTATAAGCCGTTTTTTCATCTTGGGAAGCCTGATCGCGATCATTATCGCTCTTATTTTGACCTATTTTATTTCCCGCCGCATCACTTCACCAATCCGGGTGCTCACCTCCACGGCTGAGAAGCTGGGGCAGGGGGATTTTGCTCAGAGAGTACAGGTGCAAAGTCAGGATGAAGTGGGAAAGCTGGCCAGGAAATTCAACCTGATGGCCAGCGACCTTGAACGTCTGGAAAAGCTGCGCCGGAGGATCGTCGCTGATATAGCCCATGAGCTGCGGACTCCGCTGTCCAATATCGCAGGTTACCTGGAAGCCATTCGTGACGGAGTCGTAAAACCGGATACGGCCACCATCGCTTCGCTGAGTGAAGAAGTCGATCTGCTTTCTCGGCTGGTAAACGATCTCCAGGAACTGGCTATGGCTGACGCCGGTGACCTCAAACTGATTTGCCAGCCTGAAGACCTGGGACAAATCATCGAGCAATCCGTCAAAGCTATCCGGGTCAAAGCGCAGGACAAAGATCTGGAAGTCTCAGTGGATATTCCCTCAGGTTTACCCCTGGTCAATGTCGATTATCACCGCATCAGCCAGGTATTACATAACTTTCTATCCAATGCCATCACTCATACTGCCGCCGGCGGGAAAATAACGGTATCGGCCAGGCGGAACGATCGCTCGATAAAGGTCAGCGTCGCCGATAACGGCGCAGGCATTCCGGCGGAAGACCTGCCGCATATGTTTGAACGCTTTTACAGGGTGGACAAGTCCCGGACCAGGGCCGGGGGCGGCAGCGGGCTGGGCCTTACTATAGCCAAACGTCTGGTGGAAGCCCACGGAGGCGCCGTAGAGGTCCAGAGTGAGCCGGGTAAAGGCAGCGTTTTTTCCTTCACCCTGCCCGCGCAGGGGCAATTACAAGCGCAATAATTTCCACATCCCAACGTCCTTCACAATCACCTATCACCATTACCTTAACATTTGCTTAACATTCTGGTAGTATGTTTAATACGAATCCACAAAGCAAAAGCATGAAGGTGCAGGTGATAAAATGAAAATTTTGAAGGCCATTTTGGTATCGCTAATCGTCAGCGGAATAGTCTTTGCTTCATACGGCTGCGCGAGCAGCGCCGGAGCGACACCCACTGCCCAACCGCAAATAGCCCAGGTCCAGCGCGGGAATATCTCCATCTCCGTGATCGGCACCGGGAATCTGGCCTTCTCCAATTCGGAAAAGCTGGCGTTTGATATGGCTGGAATCGTGGAAGAGATTCTGGTCAGTGAAGGAGACTCGGTCGAGGCCGGAGCCGAACTGGCCAGATTAGATATTGACTATTGGGAAGACCAGCTTAAATCATTGGACCGCGCTCTCACATCAGCCCAGCGAGCGCTGGTGAATAAAGAGAGCGATCTCAATACTGCCCAGCGCCAGGTGTCAGTAAAAGAGATGGCTGTAATCCAGGCCGAAATCAATCTTCAGACTGCTGAATATAATCTGGGCCAGATCAAGGAAGTAAAGAGGGCCCAGGACTCCGTGGATGCAGCCCAGTTGACCCTGGATACAGCCGTCACAGCCAGGAAGCTCAACCGGGAAAGCATCGATACGGAATATATCAAAGAGCTTCAGGCTGAGCTGGAGGAAGCCCAGGCCAATCTGCAAAAAGTCCTGGCCAGAACCGATACCAGGCTGTCAACTACCGCAGCCTTGGAAATCGCACAAAAAGTGCTGGCAGTCGAGCAGAATAAAAAGAGTCTGGAAGAAGCCCAGGCAGCCGTTGAGACCGCCCGGACTGATGCCGAATACGCCGGACTGGATGTCCAGAACTCCCGGCAGGACCTGAAAGACGCCCAGGAGAAACTGGCGGAAGCCCAGAGCCTCAGTCCGGTTATAAAAGCTCCTTTTGCCGGATACATTACCAAGGTCAATGTCAGCGGAGGCGACGAAGTCTTTAAAGGCACAGTAGCGGTGCAAATCGCCGATCCCAACAAAATTGAAGCCCGGATCCTGGTCTCCGAGACTGACATTTTCTCCATCGCACTGGGAAAAGATGCCTCGGTCTCGGTAGATGCCCTTTCAGGGTTGAGCTTTCCGGCCAAATTGACCAGGATCGCTCCGACGGCGACTGTTTCCCAGGGAGTAGTTAACTACAGCGTTATTGTCGAACTGACTTCCCTTACCCCT
>JAQULX010000204.1 GCA_028718465.1 Dehalococcoidales bacterium
TCGGAATCGGAACTACCGAGACCGTAGTTTCCGAAACGACTTCGGAAGCCGAACGCTGAATTGCCTGGGAGAGTATCTCCTGGGATTTTTCGTTGGCTTGCTGCTGGAGAGTGGCCTCCCATTCGCGGAGCCGGCGGGCAGTCTCTTCTTTCATTTCCGCTTCCATGTTTTCCAGCAGTATCTGTTTGGCATCCGAGCTGGACAACTGGGATATCTCTTCCAGCTTCTTGAGTTGTTTGTCCCGGATTTCCGAGATATTGGAGCGCATGGCTTCGATCTCTTTTTCCCGGTTGTTCAAATTGCGGTCCCGGTGTTCCAGGTTTTCCAGTTTGCGATCCAGTGAGTCGATTTTCTGTGTTAACCTGTTCTCCTGACGCTGGAGATCAGAACGCCGCTGCCGGTATTCGGATTCAGCGGTATTTTTCGCCTTTTCGGCTTCCAGCCGGGCGGCGTCAACGATGTTCTTGGCTTCTGAGCGAGCTTCGGCCTCAATGCGGGCCGCTTTTCTTTCGGCAATGCGGTATCTTCTGCCCATAACTGCGCCCCGGAAGAAAAAGAAGCCGAAGGCGCCGGCTACAATGCCGATGATGAAGGCAGCCAGGATACCCACGCCCAGCAATAAAGTACTTATATCCAATTAGTTCCCCCTTAATGAAAAATATTTAAACGGGGATGAATACCCCTTAATCCACTATTTCGGCTTCTTCGGTGGTTTCCGGCATTTCTCCTTGTTCGCCGGTCCGTTCCAGCCAGACCTTTTTGATTATGCTATTGATTACCCCGTAATTAAATCCCCTTCTTTGAAGATAGCTGCCCAGCCGACGGCGGAAAACCTGATAGTCAGCCAGGGGCAAGGTGCGCGCTTTCATCAACGCCGCCCGGTACGCGTTGGCAGCTTCATCCATATCCTCAATCGCTTCATCGATGACCTCGGATTCCACACCCTTGCGTCTCAACTCCATCTTGACCAATCTCTGGCCGCGCGGCTTGAATGAATCACGGTTCTCTTTCCAGAATTCCGCAAAGGCGGCATCATCCAGCAGTCCCAGCCTCTTTAGCTGTTCTGTTACCCGCTCGATATCCGCAGCATCATATCCATGCCGCGCCAGCCGTTCCCGCGTTTCAGCCTCGCTGCGCGGACGGTAGCTCAAAAAGCGGAAAGCGGCGTTCAGGCAGCGCTGGAAGCGGTCCGACCCGGTTAGCATATCAACTTCTGCTGATGTCAACTCCAGGCCGACCCTCAGTTTTTCTTTTACAACCACCTCGTTATCCAGGCTGAAAGCGAACTTCCCATCCAGATATACGTTAGAACGCCGGACTCTGGGATTTCTACCGGCTTTGATAGCGGTTATTTTACCTTTCACATTCTCCCTATAAAAAAACAAAAAGGCTGAGGTCAAAGGCCTCAGCCTTGAATATTCACTTTTTATACTAAGATAACCCGGATTAATTCGGGATTACTCAGCGCTTCCGCCATCATTCGGAGGTATAGATACAGTAGTGGCTGAGGCGCGTATCTTCTGCTCTATCTCCATGGCGAGTTCAGGATGCTGGATTAAATAAGTTTTCGCATTCTCTCTACCCTGACCGAGCCGAAGATCGCCGTAGGAGTAAAAAGCCCCGGCCTTACTGACATAACCCTGCTGTACGCCCAGATCGATAATGTCGCCTTCTTTACTTATGCCGTGAGAAAACATGATGTCGAATTCAGCGCTTTTGAAAGGAGGAGCAACCTTGTTTTTAACGATCTTGGCTTTCACGTGGTTGCCCACCGCTTCACCGCCCTGCATGATTGTCTCGGTACGTCTCAGGTCTATTCTAACAGAACTGTAGAACTTCAAAGCCCTACCGCCGGGAGTTACTTCCGGATTTCCGTAGACGATACCTACCTTTTCACGAAGTTGGTTAATAAAGATTACCACTGTATTCGATTTAGAGATTGCGGCTGCCAGTTTTCTCAAAGCCTGTGACATCAGGCGAGCTTGCAGACCGACGTGAGCGTCCCCCATTTCTCCTTCGATTTCTGCCTGGGGGACCAGGGCGGCAACACTATCTACCACAATAATATCCACACCGCCACGTACCAGTGCTTCAGTAATTTCCAGTGCTTGTTCTCCAGTGTCAGGTTGAGAGATGTAAAGGTCTTCGGTCTTGACGCCGCAACCAGCTGCATAAGAGCGGTCCAGTGCATGCTCTACATCAATATAAGCTGCTACCTCTCCCCGCTTCTGAGCTTCGGCAATGATATGCTGGGCCAGGGTGGTCTTACCGGATGCTTCCGGACCGTAAATTTCCGTAATACGTCCTTTGGGTACACCCCCCACACCCAGAGCTATATCCAGAGCCAGTGATCCGCTGGGTATGACATCAATCGGTGTTGATGTATTTTCCCCCAGTTTCATCACTGAACCTTTACCAAAACGTTTTTCTATTTGATTGATCGCCAGTTCCAATGCTTTTGCTTTATCGGAACTTTCGTTGACTTTTGTTTTTTCTATGGCCATATTCTTCGTTTTTTTATCCATTCTTTTCCCGGTCGATTCATCCGGTTCTTATGTACAATTCCTCTCAATTATCATAACATAATATGAGTTTTGCCTCAAGTAAATATGAGCAAAAAACAAGTCTTGATAAGGTTAGCTTGCACTAAAGCATATCACATGGATAATCGACTATGCAATACCCTCCCGGCGCATGATTTCGCGGGCTGCGACTACCCCGGAAGCGGAGGCCAGACTCAAACCGCGGCTGACGCCTGCCCCATCCCCTGCCCCGAAAAGGTTGCGGACCTCGGTCTCCATAACTGGGCTGAGCTGCGGACGTAGAGAGTAGAACTTAACCTCAACCCCGTACAGCAGGGTATGCCGGGATGCCACACCGGGCGCGAGACCATCCATCGCCTGGAGCATCTCGATAATACCTTTTAAATGACGGTAGGGCAGCACAAAGCTGAGATCGCCCGGAACAGCGCTTTTCAGGGTAGGTTGGACAAGTCCTTTTCCAATGCGGGTGTTGTTTGTCCGGTGACCGCTGGTCAGGTCGCCTAACCTCTGGACCAGCACGCCTCCACTGAGGATATTGGCCAGGCGAGCGATATACTTGCCATAGGCGATAGGTTCATGGAACGGCGCGGTAAAATCCGTGCTGACGAGAATGGCAAAGTTAGTATTTTCCGTGCATCTGTCCGCGTAGCTGTGTCCGTTAACCGTGACTACCGGATCGGCCCCGCCGGTATTTTCCATAGTAACCTCGCCGCCCGGACACATGCAGAACGTGCGGATGCGGTCGTCAAAGCTTTTGGAAAAATACTCCAGCTTGGCTTCGTAAAGCACGCCGGTCAGGTTGTCCATTACTGCCCTGGGGACCTCGACCCTGACTCCAACATCCACCGGATTATTATGCATGGTCAGACCCAGCCGTTGAGCTTCCCTGGAAAGCCAGTCAGCCCCCTCCCGTCCGGGCGCCAGAATCAGATATTTACACTCATATATTTCTCCATCAGCGGTCTCGATTCCCTTCACTTCACCGTTCTCCACTATCACACGGGTGGCGACGGTCTCCAGCTTGACCTCAAGATGGTTATTAAGATGGTCGCGCATCGCCTTTAGAACGGAGTAACAATTTTCCGTGCCCATGTGACGCAGCGGCACCGGTACCAGTTTCAGGTCTGATAAGGTCGCCTGATGGCGGATTCTTTCCACTTCGGGATCCACGCCGTACATTTTCTCCGGCGCTCCAAAACGCAGATAGACCTGGTCGATGTATCTCAAGAGCTCCCTGGTCTTGACCTCTCCCAGATAATCCTTGAGCCAGCCTCCAACCTCCGGTGTTAAAGTCAGTTTTCCATCACTGAAGGCGCCGGCTCCCCCCAGACCGCAGACCAGGTTGCAGGGCGAGCAGGAGAGGCACTGCCGTGAACTGTTTCGTGCCGGACATATACGGCCGCCCAGGTCCTTGCCCTTCTCCAGCAGTAAAAGGCTTAATCCGGAATCCTGGGTTATCTCCATGGCGGCAAAGACGCCGGCTGGTCCGCTGCCGATAATAATTACATCATATTTCTTTACCATAATATTCCTTTGCCCGGTATTATAATAACACATACGAAGATGGAGTCAAATAGAATTTTGTACCCCCCTGGACAGGCCATACCCAGGGTATACCAGATAGCCTTCCCATTCCTTCTCTACTGTCATGCTGGAGGCCTCGAATGGAATACCTTTGTCCCTGCTGAAGCTTCATAATAGCAATTGACTTCATCGTGACAAGAGTCCGGGTTATTCCGGCTGGCTCACTGCAATCTATCATTGTTGACTTAACCGGATTAGCCGTTATAAGATAGCTTCATACAAAAACGCCCTTCCAAAGGGAGGATTTGATATGAGCATCTCCATGCAAGAAATGGACCGTCGCTACTCAGCTATCCGGGACTGGATGCGGCGTCGGGAAGTTGACTGCCTGATTGCCTCCGGACGTCCTGATTATTTTAATCGCGGTAATATCCGCTATCTGACCGGTCTGGGGAACGGCGGGCACTGCATTTTCCCTTTTGAAGGCACACCGGTTCTGCTGGTCGGCCGCAAGATTGAGCTTTATTACAGGAAAGAGATTCCTCTGGATGTTATCGAAGCCGGTAACCCGGTCGAAACGGCCGGCCGGGAAATTGCCCGTTTCGATAAGGGAAATAAGCTGGGTATCATAGGTTTCGACCAGACGCTCGATCCCCTGTACAAATACATCGAGGAAAAATACAAAGGCAGGCTGGTGGATGCGACTGAAATCTTCGAACCCCTGCGACTGATCAAGAGCGATGAGGAGATTGAAAAGATCAGGATCTCCTCCTGGATCGCAGACAAGGTCTTTCATATGCTGCGTGAAATAGTGCGGCCTGGCCTCAGTGATTTCGAAATATATGGCGCCGTGAAGCATATGATTTATAATCACGGCTGCGAATATTCCATGGACTTGCTGGATGCTAACGGCGCCACCATGAATATGAAATTCAATCCGGTCGGCGATCGGCTGTCAGCCGGCGGCACGCTTTTTATGGAGATCACTCCGGCTTATGACGGATATTACGGCCAATTGCCGGTAACTATCCCGGTGGTCAATCCTCCGGCCTATATCAGAAAAATGGCTCAGGCCTGGGCCCGGGCCCAGGAAGCCGGCTCAGCGCTTCTTCGTCCGGGCACGAAGGCATCCGAAATCTACCACACCATGCGGAAAAGCGTCCTTGAGAGCGGTTATTTATATCCCTTCCGCCCCGGACATGCTCTCGGTCTGGATGCGACCGATTTCTGGTCCATCACCGAGACAAATGATACCGTTCTCCAACCTCGCATGACCCTGGCAGTGCATCCCCCAATTATCAAGGAGATGGGTGGTGACGGCTTTGGCGCCGGTTATACTTACCTGATTACGGAAACCGGCGCGGAAAAGCTCAGCCAGGTAAATTTAGCTGAGATGTATTGATCTCCGGTTTATCTCTTCGCGGCGGTTTCAGCCGCAGCATACCGGGCAGTCAGCGCCACATCGACGAACAGCAAAGGCCGGTTTATCTTTTTAACGGTTAACGGGCAGTGATGCAGTCCGGCCGGTATGTGGAGTACGGTGGGCTGTGTGATCAGCACCTGCTCCTGTTCCTCGCCCAGGAACATCTCAACCTCGGCATCAAAATCATGCGCATTGTCCGGGTTCGCCGAGAAAAAGCACAGGTACTGGTCAAAGGTATGCTTGTGGTTTTTATCGTTCAGAACGCGCGGATCTACCACGTAGATGCAATCCAGGGAAAAATTCCCGGCCCCGA
>JAQULX010000205.1 GCA_028718465.1 Dehalococcoidales bacterium
TCCGCCGGATATTGGGTGAACTGGACGAAGAGGAACGCAAGGTGTTCCGCCAGTATCTTGAGAGGATTATGTACAAGGCGCGCGAAGAACTCGGAATGGACCGGGACGATCTCCCGCCCTCCGAGTAGAGTGTCAATTTTTCGGTATTACCAGAAATGATCAGCACTGATCATCAGTGCTGATCATTACAGAGGTTCTTGTTTCTTTCCTGAGTTAAACAAGCTATCCTGCCGATACACCGGATTCAATCAATGGTATATTTATTTATGGCGCCGCTCAAGGATCCTCGAATCGTATTGGGAAGGCATCTCTCTAAAGCAATGAATCCCCAATGTAAAGGCTTGCTCAAGAGTGATGGCTTTGAAGTGATATCATATGGATAATAATAAAATGATCGGGTAGTTTCGGTGCCCCCCCAACTTCTCTTGAAAAACAATAAACCCTGATTATTCGGGTCAGTCCCCCCAAAATCATAGAATTTATAGGACTGGCTGTGGAAATCTTCAATGGCCTTCCAGTGTAAAAAATAGTTGGGACGGTATTTTGAATAGCTGTTAAGCTGAGCGCTGTAACTGCATAAAGCGGTATCTTTAAAGCAAAAATATAGATTCGCGGAGATTATTTTACCGTGAAATTCAGTGAAATACAGAAAACCCCGGCCTGCAATAATGATGTGTTTGAAGATACTATGGAAATACGAATAAGGCGGTGGTAAAACATGGTGCTTGCGCAAATTATCAATGAGCAGCCGATAAAAAATCTTGAGGTCTTTTTCATCCTGCCCTGATTTCACTGCCATTGATTGCTTCTCCGCTGATCTCAGGTTATACCGCCCGTTTCTGGTCATGCCTTCCCTTATGGAAGATAAACCACGCTGGAGATCTATAACCTGCACGAACGAATGTAAGAGTCCGCATTGAACTTCACATCCCTCAGGCAATCCTGTCTTGCTCCAACCTCTGATCTGTATTGATGAGGCATTATTCTGTTTTATTTCCTGGATAGCTCCGTCAATAAGCTGTTTTAAGTCGGGTTGACTATTTGCCAAAGGAGGGCAGCTATCAGATGAGGGAAGACAAACAAGCTGGTTGCCAACCAGGGGATTGTTTATATGAAAGAAGGGCAAGGCTCCGGTAATTTCACCATTTTCATTTTCGGTAGCGTAGTATTTATAAGTTTCGCCATACTTGTCCACCAGTACCCGCGTCCAAGCGGAATGATGGAAGATGTTGCCATCGCAGTGGCTGGTAATGAAATTGTCCCATCGCTGGTCTGTGATTGGGTCAATTATCTTTAACATAATTACAGTAATTATAGGTAAAAGCTTAACTCAGTTCAATACCCCCACTTCATGCTTTTACAGGAAGGGAGCGGTGTATTGAATGCCTGTGGCAACCGGGGCTGTAGGGAGGCAGAATTACGATTGATGATTAAGGAGGGAGACCGGGTAGATTTTGGAACGAGTCCAGAATGACGGGAAAGGGAGAGGCCTCCAGCATGACATCTTTCCGGATACCAGCGGAAGCTGGTATGGATTTGAAAGAATGAAAAGACCCTGGGAAAGATAAAAAATGCCGGTTATAAATTCCGGATACCGGGAGAAGTAGAGTTCCAGGTGATAAGCAACAAGTCACGGAGAAGGGTAACTTGAAACCTGTAACTTATCAGCTGAAACTCTTCCCCCTTTATTGCCCGTTTCCGGCGCATCTGCCTTTGAGGCTGTCGAGCATCTGGTCATATGCCTGTACGAAAGCCTGGACCCCTTCCCGGAGCAGTTGGTCGGTTACAGCGGTTAAACTAATTCCGAACTGGGGCAAAACGGCCAGATGCTTTTCGGCGGCAGAGAAGTTTTCCGTCAGGGAGGGACGCACGCGTCCGTGATCCAGGAAAGCTTTGAGGGTAGCCATCGGGATGGTATTGATGGTATCCGGGCCGATGATTTCTTCTACATAAAGGACATCGGAATATTGAGGATTCTTGGTGCCGGTACTTCCCCAGACCAGTTTTTGGACCCGGGCGCCCCGGCTTTTTTGCTTATCGAACGGCTGCCCGTAAAATATTTTCTGAAAACGGTGGTACACCATTCCGGCGCAGGCTACCGCAGCCTGGCCGCGCAGTTCCATGGCAGCCTGGCCGCCGCTTTTCTCCAGTGCTTTATCGATAGCGGTGTCAATGCGGCTGACGAAGAAAGAAGCGACCGAAGCGACTTTATGAGGTTCCGGATTCCCCTCCAACCCGCGAATATAGGCATAAGCCACTGACTCGTACTGGCCCAGGGAGAAGATCAGAGTGGCATTGACGTTTATCCCATCTGCGGTGAGTGCTTCGATAGCCGGAATCCCTTCCGGCGTAGCCGGCACCTTGATCATCAGGTTAGGCCGTCCCACCAGTTTCCAGAGGCGCTGGGCTTCACTGATCGTGCTTTCAGTCATGGCTGAGAGATGGGGGGATACTTCCAGGCTGACGAATCCGTCAGTTCCCTCCGTAGAATCATATACCGGGCGCAGGACATCGGCAGCCCGCTGAATATCTTCTACGGCCAGCTTTTCATACAGGGCCTGAACATCGATCCCAGGTTGAGATTTTAAAATCGCAGCGATGGCGTCATCGTAATCTCCGGTCTCACAGATGGACTTCTGGAAGATGCTGGGATTGCTGGTGACGCCGGTCACCCCTTGATCGATCAGGTCTTTTAATCCTCCACCGGTCAGGAGGCTGCGGCTGATCAGGTCCAGCCAGATAGACTGTCCCTGATTATGCAGTTCATGTATCGGGTTCATGTGGTATCCTCCAAAGCTATTTTATAATACTTCTGGCCAGGGCTGCGGCGCCTATCACTCCGGCTTTATTGCCCAGGGCGGCGACAGTAATGCGCAGGTTTTCAACGGCTGTTTGCAAAGCCTGAGCGCGAACAGTTTTTTCGACGGCCGGGACCAGGTCCGGAAAACCCAGGATAACGCTGCCTCCGAGAATAAGAACGGCGGGATTAAAGGCATTGACTATGCTTACCAGGCCGGCTCCCAGGAATTTGGCCGTATCTTTAACCAGCCTGTAGGCCAGGGGATCGCCTTTTCTGTAAGCCTCGGACACGGTGATAGAAGATATCCGGCTGATGTCTCCGGCCAGGGAGACCAGGGTCTGCCCGGCCTGGGGATTTCCCCGGACTGCGCTCTGGGCCCGTTCAGCGATAGCCCAACCTCCGGCATAAGCCTCCAGACAGCCATCATTAGGGCAATGGCACTTCCTCCCTCCGGCGACAACCGTCATATGTCCCAGCTCGCCAGCGGTATTCTGGTGGCCTTCAAGCAGGCGTCCGCTGCTGATCACGCCTCCTCCCACACCGGTGCCGATAAAAAGGCAGACTAAATCATCGACACCCCGGCCGGCTCCGTGCTGCCATTCCCCCCAGGTTATGACGCGGACATCGTTATTAACTATTACAGGCAAATTCAGTCTCTCTTCCATCCTGGCCTTGAGAGGCACGTCGCACCAGGCGGGTAGATTGGGAGAGCGGCGGACAATTCCTCTATCTTTATCTATCTGCCCAGCCACGCCGATGCCCAGAGCGGAAGCCCGGCAGCCCGACTCCCTGAGACAAGATTCTAATGAATCGCCAATATTCGAAATAACTTTATCAGGGTCCTTGTCCGGGTTGATCAAGCGGTAATGAGAGACAATGATCTTGCCCGAGGCGTCTACCAGCGCTGAATCGATTTTTGTGCCTCCTATATCCACACCCAGGGTGAGAAGGTCTTTCCTATCAGAATTCATAATAAATTATCCGTACCTCCGGCATCTGCAGTTACTTTATTAATAATAACTCATGGGAGGTGAGAAAGGTAGTGGCCGGCGGCAGTCCCGGGCGGTTTTCTTTAATAAGTGATGCCTTTACCTGTAAGGCTGGAAGCCTGCAATGACTTCCTTAACTTCGCCTTGGCGAAGTTAAGGAAAGGGGATAAGAAGTGAGGCTCCTCCAGGGTGACAGCCATTGTAGAGATGCAGCGGGACGCGGCAAAGACGAGGCGTCTCCGTGGAGGCCGGAGGCGCTACTCATGCTTGAAGAAGACTACTCCCAGAGGGGGTAAGGTCAGATTCAGTGAGAAGGGCTGGCCGTGGAAGGGTTTTGACTCTGTAACGACCTTTCCCTGGTTGCCGTAGCCTTCCCCTCCGTACTCTTTGGCATCGCTGTTCAATATTTCCTTCCAAGCTCCTTTAAAGGGAGCGCCGACGCGGTAGTTAAAGAGAGGGACCGGAGTGAAATTAAATACCGCCAGCACTACTTCGTCAGGCATCCGCCCTTTGCGCATAAGACTGATGGTACTGTGCTCAACGTCCGTGACATCGATCCAGCTAAAGCCGGAAACGTCGAAGTCCTTTTCGAAAAGGGCTTTTTCCGTGCGATAGACCCGGTTCAGGTCTTCCACCCATTTCTGCACTCCCTGATGAGGAGAATAGGCCAGCAGGTGCCATTCCAGGCTTTGATCATGGTCCCATTCACTCCACTGGGCAAACTCGCCTCCCATAAAGATCAATTTCTTCCCCGGTTGAGCATACATATATCCGAAAAGAAGCCGCAGGCTGGCAAACTTCTGGCTATCGCTGCCCGGCATTCTGCCGATCAGTGAGCTCTTACCGTGTACGACCTCATCATGCGAGAGCGGCAGAATGAAATTTTCAGTAAACGCATACAGCATGCGAAATGTCAGTTCGTTGTGATGGTATTTCCGAAATACAGGATCCCTGGAAAAATAGAGGAGGGTATCATGCATCCACCCCAGGTCCCACTTCATGCCGAATCCCAGCCCGCCCACGTAAGTCGGCCGGGAGACCATCGGCCAGGCCGTAGATTCTTCGGCGATGGTCTGCGTTTCCGGGTAGTGCTTGTAGACCTGCTCATTGAATTTCCTTAAAAAGTCCAGGGCTTCCAGGTTTTCCCGCCCGCCGTACTTGTTAGGCAGCCATTCTCCCTCTTTACGGGAATAGTCCAGGTAGAGCATGGAAGCTACTCCGTCCACTCTCAGCCCGTCGGCATGGTACCTGTCCAGCCAGTAGAGAGCGCTGCTGATAAGGAAGGACTGGACTTCGCTCCGCCCATAGTTGTAGATCAGACTGTTCCAGTCCGGGTGAAACCCCAGCCGGGGGTCGGCATGCTCGTAAAGATGGGTCCCGTCAAAATAACCCAGGCCATGACTGTCGTTGGGGAAGTGGGAGGGCACCCAGTCAAGGATGACGCCCAGTCCGAAGCGGTGCAGATAGTCCACCAGGTACATAAAGTCTTCAGGAGTCCCGTAGCGGCTGGTGGGCGCGAAATACCCGGTGGTCTGGTAACCCCAGGACCCCAGGAAGGGGTGCTCCATAATAGGCAAAAACTCCACATGGGTGAAGCCCAACCGGGTGGCGTACTCGGCCAATTTGGGGGCGATTTCCCGGTAGCTCAGAGAGCGGTTATCTTCTTCAGGTATGCGCATCCATGATCCCAGATGGACTGCATAGATGCAAATGGGGGAATTCAAGGCGCTGGGAGCGCGCCGGCGCTCCATCCACTGCTGATCGGTCCACTGGTAGTCCGGGTCCCAGACGATGGAAGCTGTTCGGGGAGGCGGTTCCGCATAGAAAGCCAGCGGATCGGCCTTATCTACCTGGTAACCGTCATATCCGGATTCGATATGGTATTTATAAAGGGCGCCTTTCCCGATGCCGGGGATAAAACCCTCCCAGATGCCGGACTGCTCGCGGGGCCGCAGCGGATGACTCCGGTTTTCCCAGCCGTTGAAATCACCGGTAACGCTCACCCG
>JAQULX010000206.1 GCA_028718465.1 Dehalococcoidales bacterium
CGTTATGGATTGTTTCCGGAAGTCTGGATATCAATTTATCCCGCAGAGGCACCAGCTTTTCAATCCGGGCCGGTATTTCATTCCCGGCGATTTCAGCGGCTTTGCCCAGTCCGGCGATAGCGGCCACATCTTCGGTCCCGGCTCGCCGTCCGCCTTCCTGAATACCACCATCCAGAATGGGCATAATCCGGACGCCCCGCCTCACCCAGAGAGCCCCGCTGCCTTTCGGTCCGTAAAACTGGTTGCCGGCCAGGCTGAGGGCATCGACTCCCAGTTCTTTCACATTCACCGGTATATTACCACAGGTGGCTACCGCATCCGTGTGAAAGACGATCTTGCGCTCCCGGGTGATTGTCCCTATCTCTGCAATAGGCTGTATGGTGCCTACTTCGCTGTTGGCATGCATGATAGAGACCAGCACTGTTTCCGGGCGAATCTGGCGCTTTACCTCTTCCGGGTCGACCAGGCCGTACTTGTCGACCGGTACCATGGTCACTTCGAAGCCCATTTTTTCTAACGATCTGGCGGCATTCATAACGGAGAAGTGCTCGACCGCGGAGATAATGATATGTTTGCCCTTGTTCTGAAGGGCCGTCGCTATGCCTTTAACGGCGAAATTATTGCTTTCTGTGCCGCTGGCGGTAAATATGATCTCTTCAGGGTCGCCTGCCCCGATAAGTCTGGCGACCTGAGACCGGGCAAGCTCGACGGCCTCACGGGCAGGATCGCCCCAATCATGCAATGATGAGGGATTACCAAAATTTTCAATCAGATAGGGAAGCATGGCTTCACGGACCTCTGGAAGGACCGGGTTGGCTGCCGCATGATCTAAATATACCTTCCTCATAATCTTCTCCAGTTTTGCAAACCCTCGAGTTTAAATTTAGGCCGGCAACGCATTATGTAAACTTGCTGCTCGTCTTTCCCGATCAGGGGTACAACTGATTGCCCTGATCGTCTTCCACTATTATGGCATTCACCGGGCAGCTTTCGGCGGCACTCATAATTTTATCTTCGCTGGCTGAAGATATGTCCAGGACTTTGGCTTTATTTTCTTCATCCAGTTTAAAAACCGACGGCGCCACAGCAACGCAATTGCCTATTCCGACGCATAAATCCCGGTCTACTATTACTTTCATAACGTCAGCCTCCCGTGGAAATCAGTTGCCTATCTCAAGCATTCTATTGACAGACCTCAGGGCTCTAATCCGTACCGGCTCCGGGACCTTCACTACCGGCTTCATTTCTTCCAGCGACCAGAGTATTTTTTCCAGGGTAATCAGCTTCATGCGGGGGCATACCGCCTGTTCCGAGACCGGAATGAAAGATTTATCCGGGTTTTCTTTCCTTAAACGGTAGATTAGACCGATTTCGGTACCCACGATAATTTCTCTGGCTGAAGCCGTGCGCGCATAACGCAGCATGCCGCCGGTGCTCATGACTTCGTCCGCCAGAGCGATTGTGTCCGGCCGGCATTCGGGATGAATTAGTACCCCGGCCTGGGGATGCTCGGATTTAACCCGCCTGATATCCTCAGGTCGAATCCTGGCATGGGTGGGACAATAGCCTGGCCAGAAGTCTATTATTTTACTGGTATTGGTGGAAACGTAATGCCCCAGGTACTGGTCCGGTACGAAAAGGACCCTCTTCGAATCCAGGCTGTTTACTACCTTAACCGCATTCGCCGATGTGCAGCATATATCCGACTTCGCTTTGACCTCGGCAGTCGAATTAACATAGCACACCACCGCGTCTTCCGGAAGCTCTTTCTTTCTCTCGATAAGCTGGGCAGCCGTAATCATATTCGCCATCGGGCAGCCGGCATTCATTTCCGGCAGAAGGACCGTCTTGCCGGGGGATAGAATGGCGGCAGTCTCAGCCATGAAATGGACACCGCAGAATACGATGACCTCCGCATCTGTTTTTGCAGCATTCTGGCTTAGCTCCAGTGAGTCTCCTACAAAATCGGCGATATCCTGAACCTCACCCAGTTGATAGTTGTGGGACAGAATTACTGCATTTCTCCGGGACTTGATATCCGTTATTTTCTTGATAAGCTCTGAGTTTATATCCTGCATTAACCTGTCAACCTCCGGTTTCTGGCCTGTTCATTCTCAGGCCTGGAAGTAACCTCTATGGAATCACCTGTTTTGACAACCCCGCCCCGGATTACCCTGGCGAAAACGCCCTCTTTAGGCATGATGCATTTCCCTGTCTGTTTGAAGATAGCGCATCCGGTGTGGCATTCCTTGCCGATCTGACTGATTTCCAGGAGGACATCGTCGCCGATATACAGCCGGGTGCCGATAGGCAAAGGCGGCAGCTCAATTCCTTCACAGGTGATATTTTCAGCAAAATCACCCGGTCCCACGTCCAGCCCCATCTTGCGCATCTTTTCGATGCTTTCCGCAGCCAGAAGGCTGACCTGCCGGTGCCACCCGGAATCAGCATGAGCGTCGCCTATCATGCCGTACTGCTCTTTTAATACGCCCTTCTCGATGTCTTTTTTGCGTGTGCCTTTTTTCTCGCTGGTACACACTGCGATTACTTTAGCCACTTGTTCCGTACCTCAAACTTTCTACCCGATTATACCTATATTATATTATTCGCTTCATTAAAGTGATACGTCAACTACAACCCGGATGTCCGGTATGTTAATCTCCATAATACGATACCCGGAACCGAAACCAGTGACGCCAACAGACGAATCACTTTTACCTCCTATACCTTTTTTATTACAGTATAGTAGGCTTTTTCGTCCGCTTCCCCTTAATGCCGGAGTTCTTAAGCATTCGGAGGCGGGGCAAATACCGGCGCAACAGAGTCCTGGGAAACCGGGTTATCGGCGGTTACTTATCCGGAAATGCTCTTTCAACATGCACCGGTTCACCACCTTCAGCCCGGCATGCCTGGCCCGGCTGGCGGCGTTCTTATAAATAGCTGCCGACATGGTTGCTCGGTAAAACATTCCGGATCTGATTTTATTTCAGGGCTTTATAGAGAGGCGACATCTTTCTGAGCCTGGAGATAATTCCCGGTAAAATATCGATCACGTGATCGATTTCGCTCTCAGTCGTCCATTTCCCCAGACTGAACCGGATGGAACACCTGGCCTCTTCGGCCGGGATGCCCGTAGCGATAAGGACATGGGAAGCCTCCAGGCTTTCCGAGCTGCAAGCTGAACCGGTGGAAACACAAATGCCGGCGAAGTCCAGGCTTGCCAGGGTGGCTTCGCCTTCAACATAGGCGATACTGATATTAACATTATTAGGCAGTCTCTTTTCAGGGTGGCCGTTGAGCCTGGTATATTCGATTTTATTCAACAGCCCGGATATCAATTTATCTCTATACGCCGTGACGCGGACGTTTTCCTCGGCCATTTCCTGCCCGGCAATTTCAATTGCTTTACCTAAACCGACTATCCCGGGGACATTATAGGTGGAACCGCGCCGGCCGTCTTCCTGGCCTCCGCCGTGCAGGAACGGGATGATTCGCGTCCCTTTGCGGATATATAAAGCGCCGATGCCTTTAGGCCCGTACAGTTTATGCCCGGAAATCGAGAGCAGGTCCACATTCAGGTCCCGGACGTTTATCGGTATATGCCCGGTGGTCTGGACTGCATCGGTATGCAGGTACACCCCGGCTTCCCGGGTGATTTGCCCGATCTCTGCGACAGGCTGTATGGTTCCAATCTCGTTGCTGGCATGTATTATCGATACCAGGGCCGTTTTAGCGGTAATGGCTTTTTTTACATCGTCCGGATCGACCATGCCGTGACGGTCTACCCTCAATACGGTAACCTTAAAACCCTGCTGTTCCAGGAATTGACAGGGTTCCAGCACTGCATGATGCTCGACCGGGCTTATGATAATATGGTCTTTTTTTGCCTGGTTGGCGTAGGCGACGCCTTTCAGCGCGAAGTTATCGGACTCCGTTCCACCGCTAGTAAACACGATTTCCTCAGGAACGGCTCCCAGAAATGCGGCCAATTTAGACCGGGCGGCTTCGACTCCGGTTCTAGCGTCCTGTCCGCAGGTATGGATGCTCGATGGATTTCCGAATATCTCCGTAAAATAAGGGGTCATGACCTTTAAAACTTCCGGATGGGTCGGTGTAGTGGCGGCATAGTCCAGGTATATCCTTGTCACAGTGTTTCCTCGATATTTAAACTCATTAGAATCGCCTCAAGTGTTCCGCCTGCGATAGTCCGCATCATGGGATGAATAGTATAACAGTCCGGTTTATCGATATCGGAGTCTATCCCTGCCAGCCTGGTATTGGCCAATACTTTTACATCACTGCGCAGCAGCCCCCTGAGGGTGCCGGAAACAGGGGCTGTCAGGGGTGAATCGTCCAGATACCCAACGATATCTCCGGCTTTAACCGCATCGCCGATTTCATTATCGGAGCGGAACACTCCGGCATCCTCTGCTGTCACATATTTTTCGTTGACGGAAATATCTATATTGCCAGGACTTTCGGTGCCGTCGGCGGACTCTCCTTCAATAATCACTCTGCCGAAATCTCTGCTATTGCTAGTCTCGATTATCAGATGCACCTCTCTCCCGATAGTAAACCCGGGGCCGATTCCAATGACCAGCGGGGCATCCTCCATCCTGGTTGTATTTGTCCTTCGTTTCAGCATCATGGCGTTGATCAGTACGTCCGGTTTTATCAGCGGTTTGGCAATTAATTCAGGGTCAACCAGTACAGGAATATGGTCGTTCCGCCAGACCCTGTAGATCTGGTCCAGCGCAGGAACGGCCTTTTCAGCGATGACCCCCTCTACCATCTTTTTTGAGTTATAGATTGCTTCGGAAAAACAGGTGCCCCGGTTTACAGCTAACGAATCGGTTTCATCAGTGAGGCATACTCTGAAGTGGCTGCGAAACAGTTTATGGGCAATTGCACTCCCTACCTCACCCCCTCCTCTAATGAGCACAATCAGATCGGATAAACTTCTCATCATTACTCCTGGTCGGCATTATTTTGTATCTATTTTACCCCATCCGATCCGGTATGCATAGCGCTTGCAGCGATTGTCGCGGCATCAGTATATAAGTACAATATTCTCATTGCGAAGCGAGCGAGACTTTGCTCAGGTCGGCATTACCTAAAGGGCCGATGGAATATCCCTGAACATGGGGCTTCACCAGAATATAGTTCTCGCCGAATGACAGAGGGAGGCAGGCGGCATCATCGACTATCATCTGTTCGGCTTGCCGGTATAGGGCCAGGCTTTCATCATGGTCGGACGATTGGTTGGCTTGCGAGATCAGAGCGTCCACCCCCGGATTGGAATAGCTCCCGTAGTTATAGTTGGACCCAGTGGAGAACATAATATCCAGAAAGTTCTGAGGATGCGGATAATCGGCGATCCAGCCTATATCATACATCTGGTCTATCTCGGTTTTGGTATTGTAAAAAAACCGCTCCGGTTCTATCTGCCTGATAACGACGTCGATGCCCAGATTTTGTTTCCACTGGTAGACCAGCGATTCAAGGACCGCCCCAACGCTTCCACCGTACCCGCTGGTAGTCAGGGTTATAGTCGGCAAATTGGAGACATCCCCGTATTTCGAAGCGCGAAACAACTCTCTGGCTCCATGCGGGTCAAAGCTAAATCCGGCGACATCCGGATTATACCCGGGCAGTCCCGGCGGCAGTATTCCGTTGGCCTTTTGGGCGATATCCCGGTACACCAGCAAAATTATTTTATCTTTATCGACCGCCATGCTAAAAGCGTGCCGGATATTGATATCATCAA
>JAQULX010000207.1 GCA_028718465.1 Dehalococcoidales bacterium
AAGATGACCAGCTTGATAGGTCTCAGGTGAAAGCGGAGCGATCCGTTCAGCCGAGAGATACTAATAAATTGAACATTATCTCTCTTGATTTTATATTTTCGAATTGTCGCGAATGTTAATGCGAATTGTTATGAATTTTATTTGTAATTTATTCGTTTTCTCATTCGCGAAACATTCGTTAATAGTTAGCAGTTAGCAGAAACTAAATTAAAAACATTTGACAAATCGTCGTTTAATGCTATTTTGATAGTGTGGCGGTATGTTAAAAGTTTGATTTTATCGTATGCCGGAAAACTATAAAAACAGTTTAAAATTCATTCTGATGTTTTTTTCTGTCACTATGTTTACCGTATTGTTTTTTATGTTTTTTTCTCCCGTAATCAATAAATTCTAGTTTTTTTGAATATATCGTTCCTAGTGTTTCTAGCGGCAAGGACACACCTGATCCCATCCCGAACTCAGCAGTTAAGCTTGCCAGCCCCGATGGTAGCCCTTTATTGGGTAAGAGTAGGACAATGCTAGGAACAATGTATTCAAATTCAAAAATCCCGCTGGCGGGATTTTTTTTGATGCCCTTTTTTGTTTTAGTGGAATATGCTAAAATGTTTTTATGGTGATGGACCCCGTTAGAAATATTTTTGTTTGTGAAAATAATAAAAACGGGAATCCCGCAAGTAATAAAAATTAATTTCTAACGGGGTGGAAAAATCGCAACGGAAAAGGACAATTATCATTTCAATTTATTCAGTCGTTTTTTTGCTGATCGTTTTGAGTTTGTATTTTAGATTCAGAAGCAAAGCGAATTGTTTTGACGGTGTAAAAAATCAAAATGAAGAAGCCGTGGATTGTGGGGGAGTTTGCGCGAAAAAATGCGATATCGTAACTGCCCAAGATTTGATCGTGGAAAAAACCGGCGCGGTTCCGTCAGGAATCGCTGGCAAATATGATTTTTATGCGGAGATTGTCAATCCTAATGCTATTTTTGGAAGCAAAAATTTTGACTATGATTTGAACTTCAAAGATGCCTCCGGCGCAGTGATCGCTTCGCGCAGCGGTTTCGGATTTATCCTTCCGGGAGAAAGAAAATACGCGGTTGAAAGTAATATTGATTCTTCATCTGTTCCGGTCGCATTTGATTTTAAAATTACAAATTCTAATTGGGTGGAATTTAATGATTATTACGAAAAGCCAAATTTACAAATCGTGAATAAGAATTATAGTCAGATTTCCGGTGGAATAGGGTTTTCTGAAGCATCGGGGCTTCTCAAAAATCAAAGTCCGTACGATTTTGACTTGATTAGAATTGAAGTGATTTTGAAAAATTCTGCCGGAGAAATTTTAGCGTTGAATTCCACCCAGATGAAAACGGTTCTCTCTGGAGAAAATCGGGACTTCAAAGTTTCTTGGCCGAATAGTTTTCCCGGCACGGTGGAAAATATGGAAGTTCAAGCCGAAATTAACATCTTCAATTCAGACACTTTTTTGAAAAAATTCTACAAAACTGAGAAGTTTCAACAGTATTAGATTTACCCCGTTAGAAATTTAAACTTCTTAAACAATCAAAACGGGGACGAATATTTACATAAATATTTAATTTCTAACGGGGTGAAAAACAAATTTAAAATAATTTTCTTCCTGATTTTTTCTTTCAGTGTTTTTGGTTTGGCAAAAAGTTCTTATGCGGCAACGACGTACTATGTTGATAAAGATAGTATCGGGGGGACTTGTAATGACAATAATAATGGAGCTTCAACTGCAACCCCCTGGTGTACAATAAGTAAAGCCAACACAACGCTTGCTGCCGGTGATACAGTTTATATCAGGGCAGGGGAATATACCGTCACGGCTACTGGTGGGATAGCGCCAGTTAATTCTGGCTCTGCCGGTAGTATCATTACTTATAGCGGATATGAAAGTGAAGAAGTGATTTTGGATGGCAGCACCTATCGATTAAGTGTGGGGATTGATTTGGGAACTTCTCTGGCTAAAATCATAAAAGGGGTTACCAAAGCCAATCCAGGGGTTATCACTACTGCATCGGCTCATGGGTTCACCAACGGAGATGAGGTATTTATATATAATGTTGCTGGGATGCGTGAAGTGGATGGAAAGGTATTTACCGTTACCAATGCAACAACGAATACTTTTGGACTTTCGGGAGTTAATACATCGGGATATGGAGCCTATGTTTCCGGTGGCTATGCCTACAAAACACCCAATAAATATACCAAAGTGACAAAATTAAAATTTCGATATATGAATCGTAACTTTGTAATTAGTTATGGAAGTCATCATAATGAGATTTCGTATTGTGAGTTTGGCCCTCAACCTGATCGGTGGTCTGAAAGTCGTGAATATACATCAGGAATAGCTAAGCAAACGTCTGATGGACATACTCTTTACCGGCAAGATGGTGAGGCTGGCTCTGTGATCGCAGGTTATACGCTTATCAATCTGACGGATGGATCTGCTTGCGAAGTTGGAAGCGTCACCCCAACAACTATTACCTGTGGTACTGCTTCTGGGGATTTAGCCTGGGGGACGAATAATACCTGGACGATAGGAGATAGTTATCGGGTATCACCAAATTTAGGCGGTATGCAATCAGCCATAGATTATGGATCTAATAACAACTGGTTTCATCATAATATAGTCCGAGATAATGGGGCATTTACATGGCGAGATGATACTGAGTTAATGAGGGTAGGCATAGAAATAGTTGGGACTTCTACTAGTGCGCTGGATTTTAGCGACAACAACACGATAGAATATAATCATCTATATCACGGCGGTCATCATGTCTTGGGTGTCAATGGTGGAAGATATAATGTAATCAAAAACAATTATATCCACAATGAAGGATGGTTTGTTGACAATGGATATTTGGAACATGGTTGCGGTGATAAGACTAATGGGGTATGTGGCTATATAGATATGTTTTGTACAGCACCAAGGACATATGGGGGGATCTCCTTATTTGAAGGTAATGCGATTGGTTACGGGGCACAGTATGGTGGGCCTCATATGATTACTGGGGCCAGCGGAGGAGGGGTAACTCTTGGAACATCAGACAATATTTATCGGTATAATGACCATTTTTCCAATGTCTCGTCAGGGTTAAGACTTGCTGGCAGCATACAGTATGGCACATATAACAAAGTATATAACAATACCTTTTATAGAAACGGATACAATGAATCATCGTATGGTAACTCTGTAGAGGATGATGCCTATTTATATGACAGTTCAAGAATAGGGATAAATTTTTACGAGACTGATACAGCAAAGGTGCATCATAATGTAGTCAAAAACAATTTATTTTATCTGAATTGGGCGGAAAGAAACAGGACTTCCACAATGTACTATCCTGCGCTTAATGCCGTGAGTGCTGTGATGGATGGTGCAAATACTGTTACTAATAACTTTTATGTAAGAGATTCTTCATATCTATATGGAGTATCACGCAGTACCCCTGGATATGAGAGCGGTTATTCTGTCGAGACAAATCCACTGTTTGTTGATCCTGATGTTACGACTCCGTTAGGTGAAAATGTCTGGACTACAATTGGAGCAAACGCATACAAACTTCTTAAACCTAATTTATCTTTAAAAACCGGGTCTACAGCTATTGACCAAGGGACATATCTTACCCTTGCTAACGGAGCCGTAACAAATAATAACGTGCTTACTGTTGATGATGCCGGTTATTTTCAGGATGGATCATGGGGATCTTCTCTGGCAACTCTTAACGCTGATTGGATAGCAATAGGAACAGTTGATAATGTCGTTCAGATAAGCTCAATTAATTACGTTACTAATACAATAACTTTAGCTTCTACAAAAACATGGGCTGATAATGCCCCTGTGTGGCTTTATAAAAAATCCGATGGTACACGAGTATTGTATGATACTAAGCCAGATATGGGAGCGCATGAATATTCTGAAGCTTCCGAAATCACCCCTCCTTCCGCGCCCAGCGGATTGAGCGTTAATTAAAAAAAATGAAAAACAAGTTCAAAACATATTTTTTCTTCCTAATAATTTCACTGGGAATTTTTGGTTTGGCGAAAAGTTCTTTGGCGGCTGATTATTATGTATCGCCAGTAGGAGTTGCATCATGGGCTAATTCAACGAACATTTCAACCCCATGTTCTTTGTCTACAGCTAATTCAAATGCTGCTGCTGGCGATACAGTCTATCTCAGAGCAGGAACATATACTATTACCGGAACCGGCATCGCCCCCGTTAACAGCGGAACATCTGCAAGTAACATGATTACCTTTAGTGGTTATGGTTTGGAAGAAGCCATCATTTACGGGGTAAATGATGTTACAGGTCGTGCCTCACAAGGCATAAATCTATATAATAATAGCTATATTAAAGTAACAAAGCTGATTTTATCCAATTTATCTAAATATCTTTATATCACTAACGGCAGCCACCACAACGAAGTTTCTTATTGTACGTTTAAAGATATGAGAGATGTCTGGAATGTCGATGTTATCAAGACAGGAACCCATACAGGGCCGACAGGGTCGTCAATGGTATTGGAGGATTCAAATCTTGGTGGCGGGACGAATACATACGCATATCGGGTAATACACAATATAACAGACGGATCATACTCATTTAAATCAAGTTCATCGACTGCAACGACAGTAACGCACACAGCGTATCCGCTATGGGGTGGGAAAAACAACTACTGGAGTACAGGAGATCAATATAAAATAACTTGGGGAATCCAGTGGGCAGGATCGTACATTTATGAGGGTGATGCACCGGAGGCAGCAGTATCGCATAACTGGATACACCATAACACTTTTCATAACTATGGGGCATATACTAATGTTGATGAAGGGGTTGTGCTGGAATTGGGCGTAGGCAATTCAAGTGCAAATATAAATTGCAATTATAATACTATCGAAGATAATAATATGTATGCAGGAGGGCATCATATACTTGGTATAAATGCTTCAAGATATAATGTTATCCGCAATAATTATATACATAATGAAGGGTGGTGTTCATCAGGAAATTGTGCGGCTGTGATGGAAAATGGCTTATGCGGTTACAGGGTTGTATCTGCTACCGTCCCATCAACCACATTTGGTGGATATTCGCTGTGGGAGGGTAATAGAGTTGGACATGGCTCGGCATATGGCGGTTCACACTTTGCTCCTGGGGCAGCTGGCAGCGGTACTACATTAGCGACCCCCAAAAATATTTATAGATATAACGATCATTTCAATAACGCTCTGTATGGATTGCGTTTGGGAGCGTCAATTTCCACTGCTGGTAATGATAACAGAGTTTATAATAACAGTTTTTATCATAATGGGTATGGTGCTGATGACGATGCTAACGCATATGATAATCTCAGAATGGGTATTTCACTATATAATACCAGCTGTGCAGCTATTTCCGGCACCGTCATAAAAAACAATCTATTTTACGATCATTGGTCAGAACAGAATAACTTAACGACAAAATCTTATTATCCTGCGATATTTGCAGTATCAGCAGAGAACTTAACCTGCAACACAATCACCAATAATTTCAATGCGAGTATATCTTATATATCAAGTAACTCACAAATTAGTAATGTTGACCCTATTTTTACCGATCCAGATATTACGACACCATCTTCGACTACGAAACCAAATCTTACCCTACAAACAGGTTCACCAGCTATTGATGGTGGGACATATCTTACACAAGCCAATGGTTCTGGTTCAAATTCAACAACTTTAATAGTAAATGATG
>JAQULX010000208.1 GCA_028718465.1 Dehalococcoidales bacterium
CATCCGAATTCTTCTTCCAGAGGACGAAAGAAGACCCCGTATATGTAGAACATCCCCATCCCACTATCATCAGAATAAAAGTCGCCAGTACAATGATATATCCGTAATAGAACGATGTGGTCCCCGGCTGTTTTTGGCCTGTGGGGGGAGTGAAAAAAGTCGACTTCATTAATTTCCTTTCCGACCGGGCGTCCGTAACGTCAGGACTAATATCAAAGCCGCTGCCGAGATGGCGGCAAATATGATGAAGGACGACTGATAGCTGCCGGTGGTATCGAAAATATAACCGGTAAAGATAGGGCCGGTAAATCCGCCGAAGGTATAAATAAAGGTGATCATTCCTACCATGGCGCCCAGAGAAAGAAGACCGAAAAGACTGGCGGGAGCCAGGACTGTCCCGCAGGCAAGAACTATCAGCCGGGGACTGAATTTGTCACTCAGCCGGCCTGTAATGATACCCGCGATGCCGCCGAATATCTGGGACATAGAATAGCCGGTAGAAGTTACAGCGGCAGTCCAGCCAAGATCGTCGCGCAGGCGGTTAAAAAAGACCCCGAAGCTATAAAGAGTACCAAAAGTAACAATCAGGATAAGAAACGAGCAGATAACAATCACATAGCCATAGAAGATAGCAGAATTCTTTTGCACAATTACTTTATCATAATCAAGGAAACCATAGACGTCAATACACCTGCGGCGTCTCTGCAGCCCAAACCGCTGCTTCCTGTCATGCGGCAGCGAAGCGAAGCATTCCAGGGTGGAGTGGATCAAGATTCATCAGGAGATGCAAAAACCCCGGGCGTCTTTGGCAAGGGCGGCCTTGAGGTATTTACCGGTCGCCGATTCGCCGTGCCGGGCGATTTCTTCCGGGGTGCCGGTAGCGATAACATACCCTCCGAGGTCGCCGGCGCCCGGCCCCAGGTCGATAATATGATCGGCATTCTTCATAACATCCAGATTATGTTCGATCACTAACACCGTATTGCCGGCATCAGTCAGCCTCTGCAACACTCCCAGCAAGGCGGCGACATCCTCAAATGACAGGCCCGTAGTAGGCTCATCCAGGATGTATAGGGTCTTCCCGGTAGAACGCCGGGACAGCTCGGTAGCCAGCTTCACTCTCTGGGCTTCGCCTCCGGAGAGGGTGGGGGCGGGCTGGCCCAGATGAATATATCCCAAGCCAACGTCTTTCAGGGTTTCCAGCTTGCGGCGGATGCCCGGGAAATGGTCGAAGAAGTCCAGGGCCTGCTCTACAGTGAGGTCCAGCACATCAGCGATGCTCTTGCCTTTAAATTTGATTTCCAGGGCCTCACGGTTGTATCGGCTGCCCTTGCAGACCTCGCAGGGAACAGTAACATCCGGCAGAAACTGCATCTCGATTTCATTAAAACCTTCACCACGACAGGCTTCACAACGGCCTCCCTTGACATTAAAAGAAAACCGCCCCGGTCCGTAGCCGCGCATTCTGGATTCGGGCACAGTCGCAAAAAGCTCGCGAATAGGACCAAAGGTACCGGTATAGGTGGCCGGGTTGCTGCGCGGAGTGCGCCCGATAGGGGACTGGTCGATATTTATTACCTTGTCGATATGCTCTATTCCCAGAATGGAGTCGAACTCTCCCGCTCTCTCTTTGGCACGGTAAATGATCTGGGACAGCTTTTTATAGAGGATATCGTCTACCAGTGTGCTTTTACCGCTGCCGGAAACCCCGGTGATGCAAACAAACTGACCCAAAGGTATATGCACATCGATATTTTTCAGGTTATTCTGGCGAGCGCCTTTAATAACGATCTCCTTGCCGTTCCGGGAGCGGCGTTCCGGGGGCATAGGGATCATCTTCGCCCCGCTGAGATATTGCCCGGTAATAGACTCTGGGGACTTCAAAATGTCGACAAGAGGACCGGCAGCCACGATATAGCCTCCATGCTCACCGGCTCCGGGCCCCATGTCGATAATATGGTCGGCCGCTCGCATCATGGCTTCATCATGCTCGACTACCAGTATCGTATTGCCCAGGTCCCTCAACCGTTTCAACGTCTCAATCAGGCGGGAATCATCCGCCGGATGCAGGCCGATGGTCGGCTCATCGCAAATATAGAGAACTCCCATTAGCCCACTGCCGATCTGGGTGGCCAGACGGATCCGCTGGGCTTCACCACCACTGAGGGTAGCGGCGGCCCGGTCAAGAGACAGATAGTCAAGTCCGACGTCCTTCAAAAAACCCAAACGGGCATGAAGCTCTTTCAGGATCTGCCCGGCAATTATCTGTTCGCGTTCGGTGAGGACCGGCCTTTCTCCACTTTTCAGTGTGGCAATCCACTTCAAGGCTTCAGCTACAGGCAGGGCAGCAATATTCATGATATTTTTGTCACCGACAGTCACAGCCAGAGCTTCCGGCTTTAACCGTCTGCCTTCGCAGACAGGGCAGGGTTTAGCAACCATATAACGCTCAATATCAATCTTGGAATTTTCCGATTCAGTATCACGGTATAGCCGCTCCATGCGGGGAATAACACCCTCAAAACCATCCCGGTGCTCCCTGACGCGGCCGAAACGGTTGCGGTACACATGGACATCTCCGCCTTCACCGTGTAGCAATACATTGAGCTGTTTTTCATTCAGATCCTTTAACGGTGTATTCAGGGAGAACCCGTAGCGCTTTGCCAGGGACTCCAGGGTATAGAGATACCACGACTGGAACTGCCAGGGACGGATAGCGCCTTCGTTGATAGAAAGCTCCCTGTCCAGCACCATTTCGGGATCGATTTCCAGCTTCATACCCAGTCCGCTGCATTCTCCGCAGGCGCCGTGAGGACTATTGAAACTGAAAGTTCGAGGAGCGATTTCACCGAGGCTGATTCCACAAACCACACAGGCGAAATGCTCAGAAAAGAGTATTTCCTCACCGTCGATGATAGATACCAGAACGATGCCGCTACCCAGCTTCAAAGCTGTCTCGACTGAATCAGCAATACGGCCCTGGCTCCCGCTTTGACCGGTAATAATGCGATCGACTATCACTTCGATAGTATGCTTCTTGTTTTTATCAAGTTGGATATCATCGGATAGATCGTAGACCTTCCCGTCTACCCGGACGCGGGCATAACCCTGTTTGCGCAGGTCGGCAAAAGTAGCCTGATATTCGCCCTTGCGGCCTTTGACCAGGGGTGCCAGGATCATAATTCTGGTATTGGCAGGGATGCTATGGATAGAATCTACGATCTGCTGCACGGTCTGAACTGTAATTTCACGCCCGCATTTGGGACAATGTGGGTGTCCTACCCGGGCGAAAAGCAGACGTAAATAATCATAAATCTCAGTAATAGTGCCAACGGTAGACCGGGGGTTGCGGCTGGCGCCCTTCTGGTCAATGGCGATAGCCGGGCTCAACCCTTCGATATAGTCCACCTCGGGCTTTTCCATCCGGCCCAGGAACTGACGGGCATAAGCCGATAGAGACTCTACATAGCGGCGCTGGCCTTCTGCATATACGGTATCAAAAGCCAGTGAACTTTTCCCGGAGCCGGAGGCCCCGGTGATAACGACCAGTTTATCTCTGGGGATAACTACGTCTATATTTTTAAGATTGTGCTCTCGAGCGCCTCTGACAATAATTGAATCCAATAGCATTCCTCACAAACCCTTTCCAAATACCATATCATTTTAACACTAGAACAAGTGTACAAACAAATAATAAACGTTGAACCTGTTTCCGGTTTACGGACAGCAATATTAAGGCAAGCTAGATACCCGCCTTTCCGAAGGCGATACTCAGAACCTTCCCGGCAGACCTGAAACAGGTATATAAACGTCAGGGTCATTCCTTCCTTTCATCCAGGTCCATTCCAGACCTGGAGACTGTGTCATAACTACGATGAGTGTTAAAATAAAACCATCAATATAAAAGGTAAGAGAGATAGCTATTAGAGAAGGTATCCGGCAACAGATGCAGCTCCTGCCGTCGAGTATCGAGGAATACGTCTCGGAAGATGCTCCGGTAAGGGTATATGATGCTTTAGTCGAAGCCTTAAATATGGAAGAGTTAGGGATTTCCATTGATAAAAATCAGGAAGGAAATCCTCGATACGACCCTAAAGCGATGCTCAAGCTGCTGATATATGGATATTCATATGGATTCCGCAGTTCACGCAAACTGGAGCGGGAGACTTATTACAATCTCTCCTTCATCTGGCTGATGGGAGGACTGAAACCTGACCACAAGACTATTGCCGAATTCAGAAGGCGAAACAGGGAAGCAATCGCCCAGGTATTGAAGCAGACCGTACGCCTCTGTCTCAAGATGGATTTAGTAGACGGCAACTGTCTATTTGTGGACAGCACCAGGATACGGGGAGCGGCATCTATCGGAGAGACCAGGAGCCGGAAGAAATGGGAAGAGAAATTAAGAGAACTAGACCAACAGATCGAGGAATTGCTGGATAAGTGTGATGCAATCGATGAAGCAGAGAGCGGCAGTCTGGTAAAGACACTGCAGGGAGAACAGAAGTTAAAGGAAAAGGTAGCCGGACTGCTTAAGCAGATGAAGCAGGATAAGTGCCGGCAAATAAACGGGACTGATACCGACAGTGTCAATTTCAAAAGCAGACAAGGAAAGCATAGCGGATACAGTGCCCACATAACCGTGGATGAAAAGCATGGCCTTATCGTTAATGCGGATACAGTCAGTGAAGCCAATGATTCTCATCAGTTCAGCCGGCAGATACAGCAGGCAGAGGAAATGCTGGGCCAAGAATGTAAAACAGCCGTAGCCGATGCCGGATACTCAGACTTAACGGATATTAAAGCAACTGTGTTAAAAGGGACAGAAGTAATCATCCCCAGTCGTAAGCAGGCGCTCCACCAACCGATTGATAATCCCTTTGGTAAAGATAAGTTCCGATATGATCCGGATCATAACTATTACCTCTGTCCTGAAAACAGGATTTTGAGATATTCCCATTATTCTAAGGTAAAAAACCATTACATATACCGAATCGAGAGGACAGGATATTGTCTTGAATGTCCCCATTATGCAATCTGTACGAATGGTAAAAAGGGCCGGTCCCTTGCCCGACTGAAGGAAGAGGAATTAAAGGAAACGCTGGAGCAGATCTATAGTAGTGAAGGTGGTCAGGCAATCTACAAGAAAAGGAAAGAAAAAGCAGAGTTACCTTTCGGTCATATAAAGCGGAATTTGAATTGCGGGGCTTTTCTGGTCAGAGGAATCAAGGAAGTTAAGGCAGAATTTACCCTGTTGGCCAGTTGTTTTAATATCGCCAGGATTATTACACTGATAGGCAGTGTACCCGAATTGGTGAAAAAACTGGTAATGATAAGCGCCTAAGGAAGAGTATACCAGTTAATTCAGTAACGATAAGATCACCAGAACAGACAATGTAGGTAGTAAATCCATTATAAAGGTGAAATCTGTAAAGAGTTGCCTGGGATATTTTTCGTTGAGACACAGTCTCCAAGTCCGGAATCTACCCGTTCTCCATTCTCCCCTTCCTGATTCCTTAACCCTAAATCATAATTCCGTCCCCACGGAGCATCTCAGGGTGGGGAGAATGTGGTCTCATAAAAAATGAAAAGGCCCTAAAATAAACGTATCGGAGCCGTGTTGCGTCAAATAAAACTGTTACCGAAGGCATAGTTATTGCCTCATAATTCGGGTTACCGAAATAGCTTTTCGATCCGCCAGTTTCCAGAGCTGCTCCAGATTACCATTGATCTGGTTATGCAG
>JAQULX010000209.1 GCA_028718465.1 Dehalococcoidales bacterium
GCAGGTCAGCCCGATTAAGGGGCTTTATGCGGACGGTGATAACGCCAGTGGCTGGGATTACGGTAATTACAATTTCAGGCATCCCGGTTCAACGATATGCTTTGCCCTTTGCTCTGGTTTTCTCGCCGGACAGAGTGCCGCGAAATACCTTTCGAAATTTAGATAATAGATAGTTCTCAGGCTTTCTCATCAGATCGAATTGAGTATAACAATCTGTCCACTTTTTGGTGACCACAGGGTATAGTCACGGAACTTTTGTTTGAAATATTTTACTATTCTCATTTCGTCAGGCATGCCGATTATGGACAGGTGGGCAATAGATGAATCTTTTAATGTTGGTAATTATCATCACCAACCTGCTTATGTTTAACTATTTACCGAAAATATCAACTGCTTTTTTCATCCTCTGGATGACGGGTACCTTGAAAGGGCAATTGGATTCACACGAGCCGCATTCTACACAATCCGCCGCTGTGCTGCTCATTTCACTGTAATGATGCCTGAGCGAATCTGGAACCGTGTTGGTACCCAGCGCCAAATCCAGATATTTCATGGCCTGAGCAATATCAATTTCCGAAGGACAGGGCAAGCAGTGGTTGCAGTACATACATTTTCCGTCCAATGAATACCTGGGCGTACTGGCAAGAACCACGGAATAGTCCCGCTCCTTGTCAGAGGCATCGGAATATCTGGCAGAAATCCGGATTTCCTCCGGTGTCCGGGCTCCGAGCATCATACTGGCAACACCGGGGCGAGTCAGGGCATAATGGAGGCACTGAATAGTAGTCAGAGCAACACCAAACGGTGATGATTCAGCTCGCAGCAACGCGCCTGCGCCTAATCCCTTCATAACAGTAATGCCGACGCCCATAGTTTCACAGGTCTCATAAAGCTCTCTGCGAACGGGATTGATATCTTTTAGTTGACCAGTCTGGAAGGTCTCTTGTAAATGAAAAAAGGTTTCAATATCAGTATCGGCTGGCAGAAGATCAAAGGCCGGGTTAATGCTAAACAACAATACGTCAAGATGCCCGGTTTTAACTGCTCTGAGAGCAACCTCCGGATTGTGTGAGCTCATGCCGATGGCTTTTATGATGCCTTTGGCTTTAAGCTCCTGAGCATATTTAAGAATAGCGGAATTGAATACCTTTTCAAAATCCGCCTTGTTATCAACAAAATGGAATATACCAATGTCTATATAGTCTGTCTGAAGGCGCGTCATAAGATCATTAAAAAACAATTTGCTGGGCTCCAGATCTCTGGTGTGAGCATATTGTCCGTTGATCCAGGCTGCTCCGATATGACCCTGTATGAAGACCTTGTGGCGCCTGCCTGCCAGCGCCTTGCCGATGTTGGTCCTTACATTGGGTTCGGGCATAAAAACATCGATAATGTTGATACCGGCGTCAACAACTGCATCTATGACAGGTTTTACCTGATCGTATTCCATTTTTTCCAGATGCTCAGCGCCAAAACCTACTTCAGACACAGACATGCCAGTTTTTCCCAGTGCGCGGTACTTCATCTAATCTCTCCTGATAATCGTTACTTCCTCTCCTTCCTCGACCCACTATCGTCAAAAATGATTACTTTTAAAGAACTCCTTGCCGTTTCTTCAAATCCAGTGTGAATTGTGAAAGGGCCATGTCCTCTGCCCCTGGGGCATTTAATTATGGAACATTAGAGGTCGTATTTCAATTTTGGTTGCTCATTAAGCCATGGGTTTGTGTTTGCACGAGCCCTTTTCCCACAAGTGTACATTGTTGTGTCATGAAGGTGCAGTTTTTACCACGCGGACGGCAGCCAGCACAGTACCTCCTTGCAAATCCCTCCTTTTTAAGGTCATTTTTCATTGCCAGGTAGCTGACGCAAAGTCCGCAGTTCATTCCACACGGAGCAACCAGCTTTTCTTCCATCATCTCAATTCAGTAACTATATGGTGCTAAGGAGTATTCTGTCATCAAACGCGGGGTTAATAAAAATAAAAATGCTCAAAAACTTTAACACGGGGAGGGAGACGATAAACGTGCTATTTCTTGTTAGGACAAAAAATGTATTATTGTTAAACTTGATGTTAGATGGCAAGTTCGGAAAGCATGGATAATTGATATGAGATGAAAAAAGGAATTTGGGAAATGTACAAGCTAGACTCGATGAATATTTCAATATTATTACTGGCCTTCAGACAATGGTAGTCGCATATACTTAAATCAAGCTCCAAAATAGGATTAAAATCGATATTATAACCGTAACCATAATCCTGGAAATTAACTTGTCTGGATTTATGTCCGAAGGTGAGTATTATTCTACGCAACGCAAAGTGTTGTTCCAGCTAGAGAGCGAGTCTCCCCCGTCTCCACCATGAACACGGACGAGTTCCTTGACTCTTTGCTTGAGGGCTCGTTTTTGATTATATTAATACCCGATCCTTCACGGGTTACTGCCACTTGAAATATAGGGACGAAAGGCGGCTTGGTCTTGATAGCGACAATGGACTTAGTTTGTTTAACGTCAAAATAGACCACCTCCAGCATGGTTAGAAGTAAGTTTCTTTTTTCCTCTAAATTAGCTCCAGCCCATAACTCAGGTAAATGACTGATTAACTTACCGGCCTCTTCGGCGGCATTCATTCCAGGTACAACCAGTGATTCCAATTCACCTTTTAACATTCTGAGCTGACGGTTATATTCACCATCCGAGATAAGCTTATCGACATAGATTTTACCCATTCTCTTCAGCTTTTCCTGGACTTCATTTCTTCTTTTCTTTATCTTGTCGGCTTCATCTTTAAGGTTAACAATGGCTAAGACTTCTTCCAGCCATTGAGAATGCAGCTCAATAGCATTAATTATTTTGTCAAGCTGACCATCCGGTATCTTGCAGCTGATGGAGGTTCCTGAGGCTTTGCTGCAGGGGTTATGATTGCCGCCAGTTACTGGTCGCTCATTGCACCTGTGATCGAAATGTCGGAAGGTAAAAATATTCCTTCACGGCTGCCGGCAGTTGTCGGTTTCCTGGC
Organism: Dehalococcoidales bacterium; assembly: GCA_028718465.1. The sequence goes on from JAQULX010000209.1 coordinate 3,020, forward strand.
CGGTGGCATCTTCCTGAGTGGTATTGACAAGTTACTGCCTCATCTCCATATAGGTTTTCGAACTGAAGAGGCGGAAGGGGTAAAAACAAGTTGGCGCCGGAGTACACTGCTTATTCTTTCTATAACACTGCACAATATTCCAGAAGGTCTGGCTGTTGGTGTAGCTTTCGGAGCACTCGCTGCCGGTTTACCGGTTGCCTCTCTGGGCGCTGCAGTAGCTTTGGCTATCGGTATAGGTATCCAGAATTTCCCGGAAGGCATGGCTGTTTCTATGCCCCTTCGCCGGGAAGGATTGTCCCGCTGAAAAAGCTTCTGGTATGGTCAATTATCTGCAGTTGTTGAGCCAGTCGCGGGAGTCATCGGTGTAGCTGCAGTCATCATTGCTCAGCCTATTTTACCTTATGCCCTCGCTTTTGCTGCCGGTGCCATGATATTTGTTGTTATTGAGGAGCTAGTACCTGAGGCTCAACGAGGGGGTAATACCGATCTGGCTACAATGGGAGGAATGGTTGGTTTTGCTTTAATGATGCTGCTTGATGTAGTCTTCGGCTAAACTTGATATCAGATTGAGGCGAGAATACGCTTTGTTTTTGGAGGTTTGAATGTATATAACAAGATTAGAAGACGTTGAAAAAACAATTCCTGTGATGGAAGGTGCCAAGGATAAACCGCATCTATACCCTCTTACGTTTCCATCTGCCGGCCCAGAAATATATTATATAAGCCATGGCTCCTATCACAAAACCGATCGCTATCGCCCAGCGTATACCATACACCCCCAGGTTGGTATACCGTGATAACAGGTAAGCCAGAGGTATCTGCACTATCCAAAGCATAGCCAGAGTAATAATCATGGGCGGCAAAGTATCTCCGGAGCCGGAAATACTGTTCTGCAATACATAGACAATGCTCATTCCCAGGTAGCCCCCGATGGCTATTCTCAAGAAGACCGACCCAACCTGCACAAGATCGGATTCAACGTTGAAAAGGCTAATAATATTCTCTGACCATATCAGTAATATTATCGAACAAAGCAGCATAAACCCAGTTACTAACCCCATGGCCGACCAGCCACTCCGAGCAGCTTGCCTGGGTTGACCCGCTCCCAGATTTTGTCCAATCAGCACACCGGCACCTGTACCCATACTCATTCCAGGAGAATTGATGAAACCCTCAATTCTGGAGATCAAGTTGTTGGCAGCTAAAGGCAGCGTGCCAAAAGGAATCATAAACCAGGTAAAAACCAGGTCACCAAAGGATTTCCCCAATCCCATAACTGAAGCCGGAATGCCAATCTTCAAGATCCGCAAGATAGTGTTCAGGTCAGGGTAAAAGTCCATTAGAGATAACCGCAAGCGTGTCTTTCCGGTAAACAGAACCCAAAAGCAGATCAACATTCCCAGACTAGTAGCAATGATGTACGTGATGGCGGCCCCGCCGACACCCAATCTTGGGAATATCCACCAGCCTAAAACCATAAAAGGACAAATGACGGCATTGACAACCCGGATAACAATAGCTATTTTCATGGGAGTGAGGGTATCCCCGGAGGATTGCATGACATGGAGGGATGTCAACCAAAAAGCTTCAGTAAACCAGCCAATTAATATTATGCGCAGGTATATTACACCTTCGGCTGCCGCATCAGGCTGTAAACCGAAAAGGCTGAATATGGGTTTAGAAAAGAGGACTCCTACTACGGCAGTGATTACACCATAAGTAGCACTAATTATAAAGGCTTGACCTGTTACATGATTTGCCGCAGAAATGTCTCCTTTCCCGATAAGACGCGCTACCATGGCCCTCTCGCCTGCACCAAGACCGGATCTCACTGTCATTACCAGTAAAACCACGATACCGCCAACACCGACTCCGGCAATAGAAGCCGCTCCCAGCTTGCCCACCCATACCATCTCAAGGATTAGATTCACGGTATAGAGTAAGCCAAGGACGATCATAGGCCAGGATAGAAGCAGTATATTCTGGACGATGTTGCCTTTGGTCCAATCCCTTCTGACGGCAGCCTTTTCTTTCAGAGAACTGGTTGTCCTTACCATATTGCGCAGCTCATCGTATTATCAAGTTTATCATTATTTAGAAAAATTGTAAGTAGGTTTTGGTGATAAAATGTAGATTTTCAGGCTAATATATCAGTAATTTCACGAACATCGGCTATTTTTTCGAGATGAAGGACGATGTCAATCAGCCGGTCTATTTTGGCTGAAGATAAACGCTTCCTGGAGTAGCCAGCACAATCCCTAAACTTGGTTATCAGATCTTCCAGACTTAAACTTGAGTTGGTATAAACGTTGCTGCTATCTACATTGAAACCATAACAACAACATCATCAGCGGTATACCATATGGTATCAACGCCTGCATCAGTAACTACATCAATCGTCAAGTCGAGTTGTTCATCGAGGATGCTGCTACCATCGGGAGGGGGATTAGCACTTTCACTGAGGAGTATGCTTAGCAACCATAATGAAGACAAAAAAGCCCGAAACCTTCGCTAAGCTGGCGAGATGATATTCCATAGTAATTTTGAACTTTAGTTGGCGATACCTTATGATTATTCGTAAATGAAACAAATTTTTTACGGATATATCATCGTATCATTTATTTTTGTACTCCAGGTGGTTATGTTTGGTCCAAGAGTTTCCTTTGGTGTATTCATTAATCCTCTTATCTCTGAATTCAATTGGTC
>JAQULX010000210.1 GCA_028718465.1 Dehalococcoidales bacterium
AGGTAGGTCTTGCCCTGGAATTCCATTTCCCCGATTGCGCAGGGGTGGATAGTCCTCCGCGTCTTTTCATAGCTGGGCTTCAGGTAGACAATCCTCAGCAGCGCCCCGTCCCGGATGGCCTGCTGTATCACTGCTACCTTGTCCTCCAAGGCATAGCGCTGCTCGGATTTGCGGTATTGAAACTTCGTCAAAAAATCGGTCACCTTGAAGTCGTACCAGATATGTTTTTTCTGAATTCTCTGTTTCAAAACCACCCCGCCCAGCGCCGTACAGCGGCTCAAAGCGACATACATCTGCCCGTGGGCGAAGGTCCCGCTTCCGATGTCAATGACCACCCTGTCGAAAGTTTTCCCCTGGCTCTTGTGTATGGTGATGGCCCAGGCCAGCATCAGGGGATACTGGGTGAATGTCCCTACCACCTCGGATTGCAGGGAGCCGTTGTCAACGTTGAATCGGTAGATTTCCCAGGTATAGGGGCCGACCTCCACCTCACCTTCCGGCAGCTTTGCGATAATGGTGCGGTCGCCGTTGCCGTCCCTTTCAATGCCGGTCACTTCTCCGATGGTGCCGTTCACCCAGCGGCCGTCAGGATCGTTATTGAGCATCATGATCTGGGCGCTTGCTTTGACCTGAAGCTCGATGGCTGTAGGCAGGTACTCGTTGCCGAACTCACCCTGGATTTCCCCGATAAAAAGATACGGCTTGCTTCTCAGACTTCTTAGCCGGGTGTTATTGATCCGGGCTGCCAGGTCGTTGGTTGTCGTCAGGTAAATATAGCGGTCGCCCGGCGGTGATTCAAATTCCGGGTCGCATCTCCGGTTGAGCGATTCCAGGTCTTCCGCTGTAATCGACCTGTTGCGAATGGAATTGAGCAAATCTATAAATTCCGGGTCGTGCTGCCGGTAAATCTTCTCCAGTTCCAGGAATTCCATATCAAACCCATCAAAGACTTTGGCGCTGTAAAAATAAGGAGTAGGGTAAATAGACCTGAATCCGGTCTTTTCCAGGCTGGTAACCACCGGAGGGAGTTGGTAAAGGTCGCCGATGAAGATCATCTGGATTCCACCGAAAGGTTTGTCAGGCTCCGCCCTGTTGAGCCGCAGGGACCTGTCCACGCAGTCCAGCAGGTCCGCCCTCACCATGGATATCTCATCGATAACTATGGCGTCCAGCCTTTGATAAATGTTTTCCCGCGCCTCCGTTTTGCGGGGCCTTCTGATCATATCGAGAGTAATATTGGGTTTGAAACCGAAAAAAGAATGGATGGTCTGGCCTTTAACGTTGAGAGCGGCGACGCCGGTGGGAGCCAGGACAGCCACCCTCTTGCGGGTGTTCAGCCGGAAGTAATTCAGAAGAGTCGACTTGCCTGTACCGGCCCGCCCGGTAATAAATATGCTCCGGGGAGTATTTTCCATAATCTCCAGGGCCTGGCGGAACTGCTCGCTTATTTCTATGGGCGGCAGCGGCGGTTTTGATCTCAACATAAAACCAACATACAACGAACCGGTCAGAAAATGCAAATCAGCATATTTCACCGGTATTTGTGTCGGATTTGCAGGCAGATAAGCCGTTTCAGTCTGTTTCCGGGATATTCTGGTCCTTGCCCGGCAGCGTGATAAATTGACTAAACAGACTTGGCTGATGTATCATTGGTGATGAAAGTCACTAAGTGATTATTATTAAGAAAAGGAGCGAGTAATGAAACTGGATACATCTCGGTTTTCCCTGGAAGGGAAAGTAGCCCTCATTGTCGGCGGCAGTGGAGATCTCGGGCATTCCATCGTCAATCGTTTTGTGGAAGCTGGAGCTACCGTATTGCTTACCAGCCGCAAGGTTGAAAATCTGCAAAAAGTTGCCGATGAAGTCAACGCCAAGGGCGGAAAGGCCGCAGCTTTTGCCTCTCATCTGGGAAAAAGTGAAGAGGTCAAGAAGATGATCGATCAGGTCAAAGCCGAATACAAGACCGTGGATGTCCTGGTCAACAGCGCCGGAGCCAATCCCCAGATGGTGCCGCTGGATGAACTGGAAGAGTGGGCCTGGGATACCGTATTTAATGTTAACCTCAAAGGCACCTGGCTGGTGTGCAAAGAGGTGGTCAAGATGTGGAAAGAGCAAAATAAGGGCGGCAGCATCATCAATATGACCTCCTATCAGGGATTTACCTGTACTGAAAATCTGTCGGCTTACTGCACCAGCAAGGCCGCAGTGGCCCATCTGACCAAATGTATGGCCAATGAATGGGGCAAGTTCAATATCAGAGTCAATGCTATCGCTCCCGGCTGGATTCACAGCCGTCTGGCGGACCCCTACCTGGGCTTACCCGGCAAAAATGAGTACCATCTCGCCAAGACCGCTCTCGGCTTTTTCGGTAAGCCGGATGATGTAGCCCTGGCGGCCTTATACCTGGCTTCCGATGCCTCCAGCTATACCACCGGCACCACCATTGCGCTGGACGGCGGATCGCTGCTCGGTAGATAAAAACACTTATACCGGTAAAAACAGGAAAAGTCCCCTCTCTATTCGAGAGGGGACTTTTTGATTGACTAAATAATTTGATTGACTAAAAAAGAGGCGGATTCGAAAATCCGCCTCTTTTTTATCCGGTTTAATTGATTTATTCGACTTTGATGATGCAGGCATTGGACTGGGCTAAGCCGCCGCACAAAGAGCCCATAGCATAACCGCCGCCCTGTCTCTGTAACTCGTACATGAGGTCCATGATGATTCTGGCGCCGGAAGCGGTGTTGGGATGACCGATGGCGATAGCGCTGCCGTTGACGTTGGTCTTCTCTTTGAGCTGGTTGAGTTTGGCCGTCTCGTTGTCGCCGCCGGCCAGGATTCTCAGGGATACCAGGGGTACGCAGGCGAAAGCCTCGTTGATTTCCATGACCTTCATGTCATCCAGGGTGAGTCCGGCTTTCTTGAGTGCCATCTGCATACCGTATCCGGGGGCTTCCGGCATGCGGCTGGCATTCATGGCGAAGTGGACGTTGGTGACTATGGTGGCCAGGGGTTTCAGGCCTAATTCGGTCGCTTTCTCGCGGGTCATAAGAAGGATCGCGGAAGCGCCGTCGTTCAAGCCGGGGGCGTTGCCGGCGGTAATGGTCTTGGTATTATATACGGTCTTTAATTTGGCCAGGCTTTCCGCGGTTGACCCGGGGCGGTACTGCTCATCGATATCCAGTACCTTGGGATCGCCCTTGTCCTGGGGAATAGTGACCGGGAGTATTTCATCCTTGAATTTTCCGGCTTTCCAGGCCTCACCATATTTGGTGTGGCTGCGGGCCGCCCACTCGTCCTGCTCCGGTCTCTCAACGCCGTGCTGAAGAGCGATAATATCGCTGTCTACAGATACCGGGTTGAAATCTTTGTAGCCCAGGGCGAAGAGGGGGTCTTCCATGGTAACGTTGCCGATGCGGAAGCCGTTGAATCTCAGGTTTCTCAGGATTAACGGCTCGCGGGAGAAGGAGGTGGCGCCGCCGGCAATGGCAATATCGATTTCACCGGCTTTCATTTCCATGCAGGCCAGTTTAACCGCATGCATGGCGGAAACGCAGGCCATATCAAAGGAAATTGAGCCCGTCTCATGGGGCAGACCGGCTTTGATCAGGGTCTGGCGTCCTGCTACCGGAGAATATACATCTTTACAGGCCGAGGTGTCACCGACGCCCCAGTATACGAAGCCGACGGCTTTGGGATCAAGATTAACTCTCCTTAAAACCTCTTTCATGGGAATGGCGCCCAGGTCGAAGTAATCGATGCCCTGGAGGGAACCGCCGTATCTCCCGAACGGGGTCCTGACAGCGCTGACGATCACAACATCATTTTTGCTAGTAACCACAGTTATCTCTCCTAATTTTTATTTTTCTTTTCAACAGCTTCGAATTCGGAAGCGGGAATCAGGTCTTATTTTTTGGGTTGAGTATAATCATAGAAGCCTTTGCCGGTCTTGCGGCCGAGGGCTCCGGCATTGACCTGGGCTTTCAGCAGGGGAACGGGTCTCAATCTCTCACCGAAATCTTTATGCATAGTCTCCAGTCCGTGTAATACGATATCTGCGCCGGCCAGATCGCAGAGCTCCAGCGGGCCCATGGGGAAGTTGCAGCACAGCCGCATGGCTTTATCGACTTCTTCCGGTTTGTTGCCGTCCATGATGCATTGAATCGCTTCATTCATCAGGACATCCACCAGTCGGGAAACAATAAAGCCGGCATAATCTTTAGCCTCGCAGGGCTCTTTGCCGATCGCTTTGACGAATTCTTTGCTGACCTCTACGATCTCGGGCGAGGTGTAAGTGCTGACGATAACCTCAACACCTTTCATAACGGGAACGGGATTCATGAAATGAATGCCGATGACCTTGTCTTTTCTCTTCACCGCGGTGGAAATGGCGCTGATCGGCAGAGCGGAGGTATTGGAAGCCAGGATAGTTTCCGGGGGACAGACCTCATCCAGCTCTTTAAAGATACTGGCTTTAAGGTCCAGGACTTCCGGAGCGGACTCGATAACCAGTTGGGCGTTTTTGGCTTCTTTTAAATCGAGGGAGGTCTTGATGCGGCCCAGGATAGCGGTTTTTTCAGCCTCCTGTAAAGTGCCTTTTTTGATGAGCCTGTCCAGACTTCCGCTGATAGTGCTCAAGCCCTTGGACAGAAACTCTTCTTTGATATCAGTCATGATGACATTGTAGCCGGCCTGGGCTACAACCTGTGCGATACCATTACCCATCGTTCCTGCACCGATAACAGCAACAGTTTTAATCTCCACGAAACTAGCCTCCTTAATTAAATTTATTTAATCTTTAGTTATTTGTTATTAGTTTGAAGAGGGGGGAGGATATCTAAGACCACTCCCTCCAGCCTGACTAAAAACATATCACTTGTTCTTGATAACAGGTTTCCTCTTTTCAAGGAACGCTGCCATGCTTTCTTTCTGGTCTTCGGTAGCGAAGCATTGAGCGAAGCATTCAATTTCAATATTGAGGCCGGTATTGAGGTCCGTGCTGGCTCCGTTATTAATGGCGGACTTGGCCAGTTTCAATATGGCGCTGCTCTTTCCCAGCAGTTTCTGGGCCATCGCCCTGGCTTCATTCATCAGTTCAGCGGAAGGGACCACTTTATTGAGCATGCCCATTTCATAAGCTTTTTTGGCGTCAATCATGTCCCCGGTGTAGATCAGTTCTTTGGCGCGATTGATCCCGATCAACCTCTGCAGCCTCTGGGTGCCGCCGGAACCCGGTATGATGCCGACATTTATTTCGAGCTGTCCGAACCGGGCGTTCTCCGAGGCGATGATGATATCGGCGCTCATAGCCAGTTCGGAGCCGCCGCCGAGAGCATAGCCGTTGACCGCAGCAATGACCGGCTTGTCCATGTTCCAGATAAGATCATAAGTCCTTTTCAGTTTGGAGGAGAAAGCGCGGGCTTCCGCCGCACTCAGTTTGGCCATGTTGGTAATGTCGGTGCCGGCTACGAAGGATTTTTCTCCGCTTCCGGTGATGATGACCACCCTTACCTCGCTGTCATTTTCGATTTCCTGGAATAACTGTAGGAGTTCGTCATAAGCCTGGTCGTTGAGGGCGTTCATAGCCTGGGGGCGGTTGATGGTAACAATACCGATTCCGTTGTCTTTTTCATAGAGAAGAGTTTGATAAGCCACAAGATCCTCCTTTTGCCGAATTCGGCTATGTTTATTTGAT
>JAQULX010000211.1 GCA_028718465.1 Dehalococcoidales bacterium
TCGGGGGTGGACTGTTTGGCAGGCTCATCCAGCAAACGCCGTGCTTGAGCCACGGAAATCGGCTTTGGTAAAGCTCTACCGACCTTCAGTGAGGCGATATTTTCTGTGGGATTCTGCTGTAACTTTTGCTCGTCGCATAAAAACTTGAAGAATGATTTTGCTGCCGCTATTTTCCGTGCCAGAGTTGTAGAAGCATATTTCTTCTCTTTGAGGTTGAGCATGTAGGCCAGCATTTCCTGGCGTCCGAAACTCTCCCAGGAAGGAGTCTCTCCGCGTTTGGCAGCTTCTTCTGTAATAAAGCTCTCTAGCTGGCAAAGGTCATTCCGATAGGCTTCTTCGGTATTTTTAGAGAACCCCTTTTCTACGACCAGGAAGTTCAGAAATTCATTAATATTCTCTCTCATACTCTCCACCCGTTATAGAAATCATCTCATTTTAACATAACTCAAAATAAAAATAAAAAATCTATCTATAACTATAACATAACTCCTGTTGAATAGGCCTCTCGATTCTTTTATACTCATAAGTATCACCATAAAACAGGAGACGAATGTGGATAAGACCTGGATGCCTTTAGTAGCCGGAATTCTTAGCATTGTTGCAGGCGGACTTAGTCTGATCGGCGGTATAATTGCCATTTTGGCGGCCAGTGTGTTCATGGTTGCCCCGTACTCCGGTTTAGGTCAGGAAGCTATAGGGATTGTTTTTATCCTGGCGCTGCTTATACCCTTTCTAATCATCTGTGCCGTTGCCATTATCGGGGGAGTCTATTCTATCAAGCGGAGAAACTGGGGGCTGGCACTGGCCGGAGCCATTTGCTCCATTCTTACCTCCTGGGCCTGGATGCTGGGTGTGGCGGCAGTTGTATTCGTTTCTCTCTCCAAAAAAGAATTCAACGGCCATTCGCAGATTCTGCCTCCTTCCCCTCCCCCCCAACAGCAATTTTGAGGTCTATTGCCCGGCCTGTCAGAGCGTCTCCTTGATCTTCTGAGCCAGACTGCGGTTAATACCTTCAACCGCCATCAATTCTTCGATGGACGCCTGGCGGATGCCGCTAACAGTGCCGAATTGCTTGATCAGGTTTTTTTTCTTTTTCGGCCCGATTCCATCCACCTCATCCAGGGCTGATGTAAAAGTGCGCTTTTTATGAACTTTCTGAAAATAGGTGATGGCGAAACGGTGGGCCTCATCACGCAATCTCTGAAGCAATTTCAGGCCTGCGGACGATTCAGGCAAGACCACCGGGTGGGACTGGCCGGGAATAAAGAGTTCTTCGTTTTCCTTGGCCAGACTGGCCAGGGCGACGGTGTTGACGCCTATCTCGTTGAGGACCTCGCGAGCCGCATTAAGCTGCCCTTTACCACCGTCAATCAGAACCAGGTCCGGCATAATCGCCCAGGCGCTGCCGTTGTTATTCTTGCCGTTGGCCCTCTTGAATCTCCGGCGCAGCATTTCCTGAAGCATAGCGTAATCATTAGCTCCTTCGACAGTTTTGATCTTGAAACGCCGGTAATGAGACGTTTTAGGCCGGCCTTCTTCGAAGACTACCATACTGCCCACGGCATCCTGTCCCTGAATGTTGGAGATGTCATAGCCTTCGATGCGGGACGGCGGTTGTCCTAAGTGTAATTCCCTTTGTATCTCAGCCAGGGCTTCGGATACGGCCGCCGGAACAGCCATCTGCTTTATCTTGAGTTGTTCCAGTCCCTGCCTGGCGTTCTCTGCCACAATATTGATGAGCTGGGCCTTTTTGCCGCGCCGGGGGACTTCTATGCGTACCCGTGCCTGTTTCTTTTTAGAGAGCCAGTCTTCAATTATATTCGTATCCTCGATCGTGTATTGCAGAAGCAGCAGCTTCGGGATATAAGTACTGGCATTGTAAAACTGCTTTACGAAGCTGTTCAGAATTTGTTCCGGAGATTCATTTTGGGTGCCTTTCAGGGTAAAGCTCTCCCGGCCGATCAATTTACCATGGCGAATCATGAAGACCTGTACGCACGCCTGGTCTTTATCGGAAGCGAAGGCAATAGCGTCCTGCTCACCCCGCACCTTCATGGCGATATTCTGTCCTTCGACTACATCAGATACAGCCTGAAGCTGGTCGCGAAAACGAGCGGCGCGCTCGAAGTCAAGCGACTCTGAGGCTTCTTCCATTTTCTTTCTGAGTGATCTGGTAACATTCTCATGTTTGCCTTCCAGAAAGAGGATTAACTGCGCCAGCACCCGGTCGTATTCTCCGCGGTCGACTTTATCGGAGCAGGGTCCCAGGCAGTAACCCATATGGTACTGTAAGCAAGGCCGGACGTTTTTATTGATGACTAGCGGCTTGGTGCAGGAACGCAAAGGGAAAATCCTTTTGAGGACATTCAGTGTCCGCCGCAGCGAGTGGATATTGGCAAAAGGGCCAAAATAATGGCTGCCGTCGTTTTCCACCCGCCGGGTGATGTGTAGCCGCGGCCATTCCTCGGTGAACTTTATTTTCAGATAAGGAAAGGTCTTATCGTCTTTGAGTAGCACATTATAAGGAGGCCAGTATCTCTTGATAAGATTTAATTCGAGGATCAGGGCTTCCTGCTCTGAGGACACTACAAAATATTCAAAATCATTAATATGCTCCACCAGAAGCTGGGTTTTGGGCGTGAGCTTGGCTGGTGAGGTAAAATACGACCTGACCCGGTTATGCAAATTGACTGCTTTGCCCACGTAAAGTACGTTTCCTCTGGCATCGCGCATGATATAAACACCGGGCGACGGAGGCGTCTGTCTTAATAGTTCTTGAATCAAATTTGTCGTCATTTGATCTCAAGACTATTTTAACATAACGAACTAATTAAGGTACACTGTCGAGCCTTCCGGCGTCTTGACCACTTCAATCCGCAGCGGGAAAGCATCCTTGAAATCGGTGATATGGGTGATCACCAGGATCTTATCAAAATCATCCTGAATAGAAGTGATGGCTTCTTTAATCTTTTCCATGCCTGTGCTGTCCTGGGTACCGAAACCTTCATCAATTATTAATGTGGGTAAAGGCGCCCCGGCCCGCCTGGCCAGCAGTTTGGAAAGGGCGATACGGATGGCGAAATCGATGCGGAAGGATTCACCCCCGCTGAACATCTCGTAATTGCGCGTTCCCAGTTCATCCGAAATGTTAATGTCCAGGGTCTCCATGACGTCGCCCTTCTTGGTCTCTCTCTGTGATTCCATCTTGATGTGCATCCGGTTGTCAGTCATGCGTGAGAGTAGTTTGTTAGCTTCAGCCTCAATTTCCGGGATAGCCATTTCTATCAGCGTTGCCTGGATACCCTTTTTCCCGAAAGCCTGTGCCAGTTCCTTAAATATTTTTACCTGATTAACAGCCTGCGCCAGCTCACTTTCTTTTTCTTTCTTCATGGTTTCTAATCCGGCAAACCTCTCGATCTGGGCCTTTATCCCACCTATAACCTCCTGGATCCGCTTCTGTCTGGACTGGAGGTTCTGGTATTCCATTTCCGCCTGAGATAATGCTTCAGTTACTCCGGAAGAACTGCCGATTTCAAGCAACAGGGACTCCTGGAGTTGCCGGTCTCCTTCCAGTTTATTGAACAACTCATCGGCAGTCCGGCAGGCTTTTGCCGCATTTTCCTTTTCCTGGGATATCAGCCGCTCAGCTTCCTCTAACCTTCTTTTGGAAGCCTCAAATTTCTCCAGTTCGGCCAGCCTGGCGCGCACCTGGTCGTGCTGCTGAGAACTGTAACCGATATCAGCTATCTCCTTTTCAAGCTGCGCCAGCATTGCCTGCTCATTGACGGCAAAATCTCTCCCTGCCAGTCTCTGCTCGATATTGTCCAGCAGTAGTCTTTCTTCTTTAGTCTTTTTTTCAGCATCCTCGGCATCCGAAATGGCTTTGTGAATATTTCCATACCGGCTCTGGGCTGCTTCTTTGGCATTTCTCAATTTGGTTTCAGATTGCATTACATCATTTTCCAGTGATCTGACCTTGGCCTCTTTTTCAGTCAACTCTTTCTGGATTAATTCTAATGCATCGTTCTTCGCCGCTTTTTCAGAGGTGTATTTGGTTTCGATCCGCTTCCGGCCTTCTTCTCCCAGATCAGATTCACACAACGGGCAGGTGATTCCGCCCTGATGCTGGCGGCTCATCAGCTTCAATTTGTCTTCAACATCGTTGATTTCTTGAAGCAGTCTGATTTTTTCAGCCTGGAGGTGGTGCACCCTGGCATGGAGCAACTTGCTGTTTTCCTGCTTTTCCCTGATTTTTACTTCGGCATCTTCCAGGTTGCGCAGTACACTGACTATCTGTTTCATTTCCTCATGTAAACGGGGTAGTTTTCCGGAGATGGCCTCCAGATCGCGGATCCTGCTTTCCGCTATTGCATGGGAGCTGTTCAGGTATTCTCCGGCTTTCACAATCGCGATCTCCAGACGGTGTTTGTCCCCTGTCAGGGCGTTTATCTGCTTCAGCTTCTGGTCCATCTCCAGATTATTTTTACGAACTTCCAGGAACTGCCGGTACTGGTCTTCGATGACCTCCCGTTGCGCTATAAGCGTTTCATATCCGTTAATACGGTCCTGACACTGTTTGGCTTGCTCGCTCCACAGTTTATAGTTACGTTCGGTATCCTGAGCATGGGTGCTGAGTTCTCCCAGCCGCGTTTTCTTGTTTTCCAGCAGTTCCTTGTCCTTCCGCAGGACCGCCAGGCGATGTTCTTGCTCTTTTGTCAAAGATTCCGCCTCGGCCAGGTCTTTCTGCGCCTGCTCGAATTCAATCAGAAAGTTCGGTTTCTGCATCAGTTCTTTGTGCAGGCTGTCAATTTTGGTTTCCGCTTTTATGATATCGTTATCCAGCGCTTTAGCCTTCTCTTTGGCCCGGTCCTCCAGTTCGTCATAAATGGATAGCTGAAGGATATTGCCCAGCACCTGTTTGCGCTCACCGGGACGTTTTTTGGTGAATTCATCCGCCCGCCCTTGCCTGATAAAAGCGCTGTTGATAAAAGTGTCATAGTCCATATGCAGCAGTTGAGTAATCATGTGCTGCGTCTGCGTGGAGTTATCCCCGCTTAATACTTTATAGCCGTCCGGCGTAACTGCCTGAAATTCCAGTATAGTCTGTCCGGACCTCTTTGAAGTCTTGGGCCTGGAATGTTTCCGGATAATGCGGTAGCGCTGGGGACCGATATCGAATTCAAAATCTACCTCTACCTCGATCTGCCCCGAATGCACCAGGTCATCATCGCTGGTAGCACGGGTCTGTCCCCAGAGCGCCCAGGTTATCGCGTCAATCAGGGCCGATTTACCATGACCGTTATCGCCACTGATGCAGGCCGTATGTATGCTCTCAAAACTGATCGGTGGAACATTGTCACGGTAACACATGAAATTACGTAATGATAATTTGACTGGAATCATATAATAGTTTTTAATCCCTCTAGGGTCTGTATTTCCTCTCTAATTTTAACATAATGTGCAATCCGGAAGATAGGATTAAAAGTAAAAAAATTACTGCATGAAAAATGCTGGTAAATTGATGAATGGGGTACGTGTTGCGTCAAATAAAACTGTTACCGAAGGCATAGTTATTGCCTCATAATTCGGGTTACCGAAATAGCTTTTCGATCCGCCAGTTTCCAGAGCTGCTCCAGATTACCATTGATCTGGTT
>JAQULX010000212.1 GCA_028718465.1 Dehalococcoidales bacterium
GGCCGGAACACACCGCCGGCAGGCGTCTACCGGCAGAGAGGACCTGATTGGCAAAAAGGCCGTGGTACGTCAGGCCCTGAGTCCGGAAGGGACGGTCTTTTATAAAGGTGAACTGTGGAGCGCAATTTCTGAATCCGGGACTATCTCACCCGGAGAGGAGGTGATTATAACCGGAGTTGATGGCTTAACTCTTATAGTCATAAAAAAAGAAAAGGAGTGAAAATATGACAGGTATTATCGTAGCTGTAGTCGTTATCCTGTTCCTGCTGATCCTGGTGCCGTCTACTATCAAAATAGTGCAGGAATACGAGCGCGGCGTTATCTTCCGCCTCGGAAGACTGGTAGGCGCCAAGGGGCCGGGCCTGTTCGTCATCATCCCTTTTATCGACCGGATGGTGAAAGTGGACCTGCGTATTGTGACCCTGGATGTGCCTCCACAGGATATCATTACCAAGGACAACGTGACCGTACGTGTCAATGCCGTCGTCTACTTCAGAGTGGTCGACCCGCAAAATTCCGTGGTGAAAGTCCTGGACCATATCCGGGCAACCTCCCAGATTTCCCAGACCACCCTGCGGAACGTGCTGGGGCAGTCCGAACTGGATGAGCTTCTGGCTTCCCGTGAAAAACTGAATCAGATCTTGCAGAAAATTATCGATGAGCACACCGATCCCTGGGGTGTCAAGGTCAGCACCGTAGAGATCAAGGATGTCGAGCTGCCCGAGGCCATGAGACGTTCTATGGCAGCCCAGGCTGAAGCTGAACGCGAAAGACGCGCCAAGATTATCCATGCCGACGGCGAGTTCCAGGCTTCCGAGAGACTGGCCCAGGCCGGCGCAGTGATCGCCCGTGAACCCACCACACTGCAACTGCGTTATTTGCAGACGTTGACTGAGATCGCCACCGAGAAGACCAATACGATTGTCTTCCCCCTGCCGATCGAGATACTCAAGGCTTTTAATCTGAAAGTGGAAAGCGCGGGTGACGGTTCTTCCCCTCAAACCGTGACTGCTGTTCAGTCCCCGCCCCAGGTCGAAAAACCTAAGACCGGCAAGCAGCCCTCATAACCCCGGTCTGTAATTGTTGAAAAAGAGAGGCAAAACGTACCCGGATAAAAGGGTGCGTTTTGCCTTTTGCTTTACTCTCCGGTCTCCTTTATAATAACCTTAAAGTAGTTCCCCGGGGAGGTTGATATGACTTGTTCGCCTAAACTTGTATTAAAAAAATACTTCGGCAGTGCCAGCATCCAGAAAATGGAAATGACTCTGGAAGAATCAAAAAGCCACCTGGAGTACTTCTGGTCGCAGGATAAAAGCGGCAACAGCGTGATCGTCTCTATTGACGGTCAGAGGATCAGTTCCTACGACGAGCTTGTTTCCGTGGTCAATCAGGACCGCTACAGGGATGCGGCGGTTGTGGAGGTGGGGCTTTTCCTGTCCAATGACGGAAAGAAGTCCATCTGGCCGGACCGGCCCTGACCTCCGGGTCATTTTTCTGTCATAGCGGTTGGTCCTTCTGTTGCGGAGCATAACGCAGGAGAGCGAGGCATCCCGGGACATGGAAGATAAGCCGTGCTCCCGGTTTGCTTCGAATGTCATCTGTGATCCTGATGCCGGTATCATTCTGGAGGCCTTTCCCTCTCCTGTCATTCCGTGCTCGACACGGAATCTACCCGGTCTCCTTCTCCCCCTTCCTTAATCATTGATCATTAATCCAAATTCCTTTCCCCACAGAGCAGGGTGAGAGGTAATATTCCACTAAAAAATGAAATACCCCTTCAATATCCTGCTTTTGGTCAATCGTCAGATTACCTGTCAGGTGTTATAATAGGTTGATGGACATTTTATCAGGACTCAATCCAGCTCAAAAAGAAGCGGTCGAAGCTATCGAAGGCCCGGTGCTCATACTGGCCGGCCCGGGAAGCGGCAAGACCCGCGTGATTACCCATCGGGTAGCTTATCTTATCAAGGTCTGCGGAATTAATCCCGGCCACATAATGGCGGTTACCTTTACCAACCGGGCCGCTAAAGAGATGATGTCCCGGCTGCAAAACCTGGTCAGCGGCTCCACCGAATATCTTACCCTGGGCACCTTCCATGCCATTTGCGCCCGTATCCTGCGCCGCGAAGGCAGGACAGTGGATATAGACCCCGGTTTTATCATCTATGATGAGGACGACCAGATCAACCTGATCAAACGCAGTTTGCAGGAGTTGAACCTGGACCCCAAGAAATTCGTTCCCCGGGCAGTGCTCTCTGCTATCAGCGCCTCGAAAAGCCGGATGATTTCTGCCCGGGACTATGCTCTGGGCAGCCGCAGCTATTTTGATGAGGTGGTCGGCCGGGTCTATCAGCGCTATCAGCAGCTTTTGCATGAGAGCCAGGCCCTTGACTTTGATGATTTGCTGATGCGGACGGTCTCCATTTTCCGCAATCACCCCGACATCCTGAAAAAATATCAGGACCGGTATGTGCATGTGATGGTAGATGAGTTCCAGGATACCAACGTTACA
This sequence comes from Dehalococcoidales bacterium, assembly GCA_028718465.1. The sequence continues at coordinate 2,513 of JAQULX010000212.1, forward strand.
CAGTATGAGCTGGTCAAGCAGATCGCCGGGAAATACCGGAATATCTGTGTCGTGGGTGATCCCGATCAGTCGATCTATTCCTGGCGTTATGCCGACGTCCGCAATATTCTTAACTTCGAAAAAGATTTCCCGGATGCCCGGGTGGTCCTGCTTGAACAAAACTACCGTTCTACCAGCCGGATACTGGAGACGGCCTCTCATGTAATCCAGGCCAACCGGCACCGCAAACCCAAAGAGCTCTGGACCAGTAATGAACCGGGCGAGCTTACCTGCGTGGTCGAAACTTACACTGAGCAGGAGGAGGCCCAGTTCGTCGTCAAAGAGATCGAACGCCTGGTGGATGCCGGGGAGGTGCGCCGGGGGGACTGTGCCGTGATGTACCGGACTAACTCTCAGTCCCGGGCGATTGAAGAGGCCTTTATGCGTTACGGAGTGCCTTACAAGCTGGTAGCCGGAACGCGTTTCTATGAAAGACGTGAAATCAAGGATATCATTAGCTATCTGCGGTTGATACAGAATTCTAACGACATGGTCAGCCTGATGCGCATTATCAACGTGCCGGGGCGCGGTATCGGCCAGCACAGCCTGAATGAGCTTGCCGGGTGGGCCGCGTCACAGGGCATCACCCAGTTCGCCGCCCTTCAGCGTATCGCCAGTCCTGAGCCCGGGGCAGCCCCGCCCCCATTCAGCGCCCGCATCCTGAAGACCCTGGCCTCCTTTGGAAGTGTGCTCAAGGACCTGGTTGAGCAGAACCGGGTTCTGAACCTGGTGGACTTCTTTGACCTGGTGGTCAACCGGACCGGTTACAAGAATTATATCCTGAGTGATGAGGACGGGGATGAGCGCTGGGATAACATTATGGAGCTGCGTACTGTGGCTGAAGAGTACTGTGACCTGCCGCCCGGGGAGGGGTTGTCTGCCTTCCTGGAAGGTGTAGCCCTGGTCTCCGATGTGGATGCCCTGAAAGACGTGGGCGAGAAGGTGACCCTGATTACTCTGCATCAGGCCAAAGGTCTGGAATACGATGTAGTTTTTATTGTCGGCGTTGAGGAAGGCCTGCTGCCCCATTTCAGGTCTATGGACGACCCTTACCAGATGGAAGAAGAACGCCGCCTGTGTTATGTGGGCATCACTCGCGCCAGGCGACGCATTTATCTGGTGCACGCTTTCCGCCGCAACCTGATGGGACGGAGTACTGTCAATAAGCCTTCCCGTTTTCTTCAGGATATCCCCAAAAACCTGATCGCCGGCGGCGATTTCTGGCATTCTGCCGAAAGCCAGACCGTTGTTGACGGCAGTGCGAAAAAGGCCCTGGGAACCGGTACGGCGTCAAAACACTCCCCGGACCTGAAGACCGGTGACCGCGTCCGCCATGCCCAGTTCGGTGAAGGAATTATCGTTAGCTGTACCCCTAAAGGAGACGACTCCGAGGCGGTGGTGGCTTTTACCGGGGTGGGAGTGAAGAAGCTCCTTCTCAGCTTTGCCAGGATCGAAAAAATTACTTAGCCGGCTGCTTCCAGAACTGCTGAATGACAGCCTGCGTCTAAAACCGGAATACTGATACTTCAAATACACGATTGACAAAGCCCCAATTCTATGTAAAAATACTAACCAATACAATGACCGCACGAATGCGAACGTCCAAATTGATCGGAAAATGGCGGTCAAATGTCCTGTTTGTCATCCGACCGAGTTTATCGAAAGTTTCCACACTGAAAGATATAAAAAGGAGTAAGCAATGAAAAGGAGAAGCATCCTCACAGCCCTTGCCCTGGTGATCGTAATCACGATGGCTTTAGTCGGTTGCGCATCGTCTCCCAGTCCCACCACCTCTGCCCCTCCGGCTGCTACTTCAGCCCCGGCAACCACCTCGGCCGCCGCCACTTCTGCTCCACCGACCTCCTCTCAGCCTGCATCTTCGCCTGCTGTCCCGCCCGCCCCGATTAAATTAAAATACGCAGACCAGAACCCTGATACCGGATGGGAAGGTTCTCAGGCCGCCCAGCCCTGGCTGGATCAAATAACCGCCGCGACCAACGGCCGCGTACAGTTCGAGACCTATTATGCCCAGACCTTGTTCAAGGGAACGGACTCCTGGGAGTCGGTGAAGAACGGCGTGGCAGATATGGCCTGGATGTTTCACGGCTACTGGGCTAACCTGACGCCCCTGGCGGATGTCATTTCACTGCCCATGATGCCTTTCAAGAGCGCCGAACAGGCCAGCGGCATCTTCTGGCAGCTTTACGAGAAGTATCCTTCCATACGTGAGCAGTTCAAAGACAATCATGTTCTGATTACCTGGGCTTCTCAGTCTTACTTTTTGATCACTACCAAAAAGCATGTCAAGACCGAGTCTGACTGGAACGGTCTTAAGATCAGGGTCACTGCCGGTCCGCCTATTGAGATGGCCAAACTCCTGGGCTCTGTCCCGGTGAGCATGGGTATGCCGGATACCTATCTTAATCTCCAGAAGGGCGTTATTGACGGTATGCTGGCGCCCTGGGAGGCCATGCTGTCTTTCAAACAGTATGAAGTCGTTAAATATTATACTTATGCTCCTATTGTTACGGTGTATTTTACTCAGGCGATGAATAATGCCAAGTGGAACAGCCTGCCTGACGATGTGAAGCAGCAGATCGAGAGCGTATCCGGTCTGAAAGGCTCCACATTCTGGGGAAAGAATATGTTTGATACCGCTGTGGTCGCCGGACGTGATCTGGTTCAGAAGCAGGGTATCGAAATGGTCGAATATACGGTTCCCGATGATGAGCTGGCTAAATGGAGTGCTAAGGCTGCCAAACCTCTATGGGACTCCTGGGTGAAAGCACAGACTGCCGCCGGGCATCCGGAAGCTCAGGAAATTCTCGATACTACTCTGAATCTTATCGAGACCTATACCCCGCAATAAAACTGATGACAGGACATCCTCACGGCATGCTCCAGTTCCCGGAGCATGCCGTGTTTTATCATCTCCAAAATTGACCGCTCTATAGAATTCGGCTATAATTATTCTGTCATTCGGGTATGAGTCCGGTTACAGGCAGGTAAAATTGCACGAAGCTTGCGGCATTTTCGGAGTGTTTGCCCCGGGGGAAGATGTAGCTCGTATTACCTTCTTCGCCTTGTTCGCACTACA
>JAQULX010000213.1 GCA_028718465.1 Dehalococcoidales bacterium
AAGCCCATTTAAAAATATTCTTTCAGCCACATCTTATGCTTTTCCATGTCGGAGGATATCAGCACATGTTTGCGCATTTCCTCCGGCGAGATAAAAACGGCCGCCGCATCCAGATGCTCCGGTAGTCGTAACTCGGTGAGAACAGCGCTGGGAAAAATCACCGTTCGCCATTGTTCCCATGCGCCCTGAAGAGCGTCTTCTTCCGTGCGGTCATAAGACAGTTGCACTTTGAGATACATTGGCTTGTCTTTCCCCCCTCCCCGCCGGAAAGCTTCTATCACCTTTTTCATCTTCTCCGCCGGCCGGGAGATGGTTATCAGGCCGTCAGCCCACCGTCCAACCCATTCTGCGGTGGCGGGGGTAATGGCAGCGCCCATAATCAGGGGAGCCTTATCCGGCCGAGTATAAAGACGCGCCGACTCTGTGCAAGTAGACCCGTGTTGGGTCACTGTCTCACCTGCCAGCAGGCTTCTTATTATGCCTGCGGACTCAATCAATCGCCTGTTGCGCTCAGCTTTAGCAGGCCATCTTTCCCCGGTAATACCTTCATTGATATTCTGTCCGCTGCCCAGGGCGATCCACAGACGCTCCGGAAACATTTGAGAAAGCGTAGCCACCGCCTGGGCCAGAATAGCCGGGTGATATCTTTGCCCTGGAGCGCTGACTGTACCGAAAGATAGCGAAGTAGCCTGAAGGGCAGCGCCCAGCCAGGACCAGGTATATCCGCTCTGGCCTTGATGAACGCTAAACGGAGAAAAGTGGTCCGAGCACATGCCGGCCCTGAACCCTTCAGCTTCGGCCTGTTGTGCCAACTTCAGCAGGTAGCCGGGTTTAAACTGTTCATGAGAGGCGTGATATCCGACCAGCACCTGGATTATCTCCTTCTCAGTTCAGCGGGTATAGCAGGACAAAAAGTTGATTTAACAAATATACCATATATAGATTGTACTGCCGGGTGCTGTCTCTTTAATCAATATAATTATTGAATTCCTGGTTATTTCTGATTAGAGGACAGCTTTTTTCTGCCGTATTACCGCTAAGCTATAAGAACATCCGCGATATTTCCCCAGCGAATGGCAACATCTCCAGCCTGGTATTTCCGCTTAACAACACAGGCAAATGTAAAGCGTGACAGATCGGGGGCGTATTGTGCCTTGAATCCCCTACACCTCCCGGCACTCCGTATTAATAAACAATGGCGCTATTATGCCCCACTCCCCTCTACATGCGGCAAAATAATAAACAATATTGCCGCATGAAACGCCACGTTTGCTCGATACGGCAAAAGGCCGTACCGCCCGTAATGGTATGGAAGTGGCCTGAATCGCAATCATATGCGAATAAAACTGCGGCTATTGACAAACAGGAGATGTTTTGTATTATAATAACAATTAAGCGGTAAACGGCTACCGCATACCGGTTAAAATACAAAGACAATTTGCCGCAAAAAGAACAAGGAGCGTTAATATTATGATTACAGAGGCCCGTCGCCGGTATCACGTTTCAGAGCTCGGACCGCTCCTGAAACACCGTATCGCTGTCTTCCATTGCTATAATTCTCTCCGGGATACTTCTTTTTTGGATGATGCCGGTTATGAGGTTCAGAGCATCAAGCTTCCTTGCTCCAGCATGGTCCGGGAAGTGGTGCTGCTCAAAGCCTTTGAAGCCGGAGCTGATGCCGTGCTGCTGGCAGTATGTCCTGCCGGGACCTGCCGTTATTTGCAGGGAAATCTGCGGGCAGCCAGAAGAGTTGCCCGGTTAAAAAGCCTCATGGATGGAATCGGCCTGGACAGCCGCCGCCTGAACATCGTGGCCGTCCCTGAACACGGCGACTGTTTTGCGGTGAAAAATGTCGTCGACCGTATGGTGCAGGAACTGAAAGAAGACCGGGATAAAGCGCCTTGATGAAGCAAGGCCCGGCGCCGTTACCGACCGGTAAATTTGTGATATCTGGAGTTGGATCATGATTGTAGGTGAATTAAAACCTTTAAATGAAATCAAGGACAAAGTGAGCGAATATTCCCGGGTGCTTATCCTGGGCTGCGGTACCTGTGTCAAGACCTGCTTTGCCGGCGGAGAAGACGAGGTGGCGACCCTGGCGTCATTATTGAGGCTGGCCCGCCGGAAGGAAGGACGGGAGATCAGGATTGACGAGCTGACCGTGGAGCGGCAGTGCGAGGATGAATTTCTCAAAGAGGCGGCGGGAATGGTCGCGGACAACGAGGCCGTAATATCCCTCGCCTGCGGGGCCGGCGCCCAGATGGTGGCAGACCGCTATCCTTCGGCCGTGGTCCTGCCGGGCGTGAACACCACCTTTATCGGCGTCCTGGAAAAACCGGGACTTTTCACCGAAAAATGCCTGGGTTGCGGCAGCTGTATTGTGGATGTCTTCGGCGGTATTTGTCCCATCAGCCGCTGCGCCAAGAAATTATTCAACGGTCCCTGCGGCGGCTCCGCCAACGGGAAATGCGAAGTGAATCCCGAAACCGAATGCGCCTGGCAGCTTATCATAGACAGGGCCAAAGCCCGGGGACGCCTGGATAAGCTGGCGGCTTATACTCCTCCTAAAGACTGGCGTTCGAGCTATTCCGGAGGATCGAGAAAACTGGTAAGAGAGGACCATATTATATGAACGGCAGTAAATTACAGCAGATATTGTCCCGGGGAGAATTTGCCGTGACCGCAGAGGTAGGTCCTCCCCGCGGGGCCGATGCCGGAATCGTGCGCTCAAAAGCGAAGCAGCTGGCAGGGTATGTCGATGCCGTGAATGTCACTGATAACCAGACCGCTATCGTGCGTATGTCCAGTCTGGCTGCCTGTGTCCATCTGATGCAGATGGGCTTTGACCCGGTCCTGCAAATGGTCACCCGCGACCGCAACCGGATCGCCCTTCAGTCGGATATCCTGGGAGCTTATTCCCTGGGTATCCGGAATGTATTGTGCCTTTCCGGCGATCATCAGGCTTTCGGCAGCCAGCCCGGGGCCTTGAATGTTTATGATATCGATTCGACCCATTTGATAAACACTGTCAGGACCATGCGGGACAAAGGAACGGATATGAGCGGCTTTCAGCTTGACGGCGCCCCGCAGATGTTCATCGGGGCCGCGGAGAATCCCTTTGCCGACCCGTTCGAGTACCGCGTGATACGCCTGGCCAAAAAGATTGCTGCCGGGGTCGATTTCATCCAGACCCAGTGTGTCTATGATATGAAGCGTTTTAAAGAATGGATGCGCCAGGCCTATGAGCAGGGCCTGACTGAAAAGGTCCGCATACTGGCCGGAGTCACCCCTTTAAAGTCGCCCCGGATGGCCAGGTACATGGCCTCCAGGGTTTCCGGCATCACCATCCCGGAATCCCTGATCAAACGATTGGAAAGCGTCCCTAAAGAGCAGGCCGCCGCTGAAGGGATCAGGATTTGCCTGGAGACTATCCGGGAATTGCGGGAGATAAAAGGCCTGCACGGCGTTCATATTATGGCGATCGAGTGGGAAGAAAGGGTTCCGGAGATTGTGAAAGATTCCGGGCTGTATCCCCGGCCGTAAGGCAATACCCAAAAACGTCGCACTTTTAGTTTGCTCTGGAGCACGAAATGCCGAAAAAATATCATATTCATACCGGTAAAGCCGATCCGCGGTTCCCTCCGATCGGCAAATATGCCACCATAGAGTTCCGGGAGGACTGCGCCGGAAGCTGCCGGGCGTGCGTGAAAAAGAAATGCGCCTATAACATCTTCAAGGACAATTTCACCCACTGGAGCAATATGGAATCGCCGGAGTTTCTGTATATCTGCAAAAGCTGCCTCCGGTGCGTTGAGGAATGTACCAAAGGCATCTTTTCAATGGCTGTTAACCCGGAATACCGGACTCTGGGAGATGATTACTGGACGGCTGCCGTTATCAATTCGACCTGGGCGCAGGCGCATACCGGGGCCGTTCCGGTTTCCGGCGCCGGATACCGGGGGCCTTTTGTGGGAGAAGGCTTTGATTCAATCTGGACCGATATGTCCGAAATCGTTCGGCCCACCCGCGATGGAATTCACGGGCGGGAGTATATTAACACGACCGTTGAGCTGTCCCGCCGTCCGGCCAGGTTAAAATTTAAGGCTGACGGCTTGCCGGAGATGACGGACGACCGTATCCTGGAAATACCGCTGCCGGTAGTGCTGAGACAGCCGGAGTTCGGCGTATTAAGCCGGGAAGTCCTCCTCTCTATGGCGGAATCCGCCGCTTCGAACGGTACCCTGATGTTGATCCGGCCGGAAAGCTATACGGCGGACTTCGATAAATATGCCGCTCACCTGGTCCCCTGTTTCTCTTCCTCGAACTGGCGGGACTACCCTGATTTGCTGCAGAAGAGCCGTATGATAGAAGTGGCCTATGAGAGCGATACCGCCAAAACACTGGCGCATCTCCGGGAAAGCCGGCCGGACCTGTTTCTGGCTGTGGGCGTACCGCTCGACTCGGCGGCCGCCGGACGGGCTTTGGAACTGGCGCATACCGGTGTGGATACCATTCACTTCTACGGGAGCGACCGCGGCCGGGAGGTCAACTCGGAAAAGCCGCGTTATCTGAAGGATATGATACGGGAAGTCCATCTGAATCTGGTGGATGGCCGGGTGCGGCATAAAGTGAATTTGTTGTTTTCCGGCGGAATCGCCCTGGCAGAGCATATGGCCAAGTCGCTGCTTTGCGGGGCGGATGCCGTAGCCGTAGATATCCCGCTTCTGATAGCGCTGGAATGTCGCCTTTGCTTCCGCTGCCGGTCCGGCGGTCCCTGCCCGGTGAAACTGGAAGCCGTGGAGGTGCCCTGGGCCAGTCGGCGCATTACTAATTTGCTCGGCGCCTGGCATGGCCAGCTCCTGGAAGTCATGGGGGCCTGCGGCATCCGGGAGGCCCGGAGGATGCGGGGCGAGGTGGGCCGGTCAATGTGGTACGAAGACCTGGAAAAGGACAGCTTCGGCCTGATATTCGGTAACAGGAAGTAGATCAAATGAAAAATAAAAAAGCAATAACAAAACTGCCGGAGGTCGTCAGAGTCCCCTCCCGCTACCGGAACCCCATCGGCAAATACATCGTGAAGCGTAATGCCGCCTGCATTTCCTGCGGGCTTTGTGCCCGGCTTTGCCCTTATGGAGTCCACCTGCGGTATGACAACTACAGCCGGCCCCTGCGCCCCCTGGACTACAGGTGCATCGGTCCGAAGTGTGAGGCCAACAGCTTCTTTTGCGTGAAGAACTGTCCCCGGAATGCCCTCGCGGTGGGGATAAATCCGGTCCTGGAGACCATTGGCGATTACCGCTGGACGGCCGAGATGATACTGGCCCACTGGTACATGGCGGAGACCGGGGATTTGCCCTATATTGATCTGGAATACAGCCTGGGTTACAGCGGAGGAGGGTTTGACAAGCTTCGTTTCAGGCTGCCGGACCCGGAGGAATATCTGGATATTCCTGATGAGGAAATCGATACCTCCATTCTGTTAAACAGGCGTAATGACGGGCGTCCGGCCAGGGTGATCGATCAGCCCTGCTACAGCGGAGGCATGTCATTCGGTTCGACCGCTCTAGCGGTGCTGGTCGGCCGGGCGAGGGCGGCCCGCCGGTTGAATTCCCTCACCTGCACCGGAGAAGGAGGTTA
>JAQULX010000214.1 GCA_028718465.1 Dehalococcoidales bacterium
CAGCACAGAGGCTACCGTGGGTGATGAGACCGGGAATGTCAGGGTCGTCTGGTTTAACCAGCCCTACCTGGCAAAGAGCCTGAAAGCATGCTCCAGAGTTGTTATCAGCGGGAAGGTAACCCTCTTTTGCAGCATGCCTGTATTTGAATCGCCTGAATGGGAGCCGTATGAGGATAAAGATCTGGTACATACCGGACGACTGGTGCCGGTCTATCCGTTGACCCAGGGTTTGACTCAACGGCAGGTCCGGCGGATTATGAAGCCGGCCGTTGACCTGTGGGCCTGTCAGTTGAATGATTTTCTTCCGGAAGCCTTAAAGTCCCGTTTGAAGCTGCCGGACTTGCCGGATGCGGTCAGACAGGCCCATTACCCGGAAAACGAGGCCAAAAAGGATGAGGCCAGACGCCGCCTGGCATTTGATGAATTGTTCTTATTGCAGATAGGCGTTCTGCACCGGAAACGCCGCTGGCAGGAAAGCCGGCCGGGAATCCCTCTGAATACGCAGCGTCAGGAACTGGATATTTTTCTGAAATCTTTGCCTTACAGCCTGACTGCCGGCCAGAATAAGGCCCTTCAGGAGATTCTGGCCGATCTGCGAAAAAGCAGGCCGATGTCCCGTTTGTTACAGGGCGAAGTGGGCAGCGGTAAGACTGTAGTGGCTGCCGCCGGTTTGGTCCTGACGGCAGCCGGCGGACTGCAAGGGGCTTTAATGGCGCCCACTGAAATCCTGGCAGAGCAGCATTTGAAAACCCTTCGCTCCATTTTATCCGGGGTAGGAGAAGAAAAAGTTGAAGAAAATATTTACTGCTACACCGGGTTTTTGAGCCGGCCTCTGAAAGTAGCCCTGTTAATGGGGGATATTTCACAGGCCCGGAAACGTAAAATTCAGGAAAGGATATCTTCCGGAGACATCGATATCCTGATCGGCACCCATGCTCTGATCCAGAAGGATGTTGAATTTCATAAACTCGGCCTCATTGTTGTGGACGAACAGCACCGCTTTGGAGTTGAGCAGCGTTCGGCGCTGCGTCAGAAAGGCATTAATCCGCACGTACTGGTCATGACCGCGACGCCGATTCCCCGGACACTGGCTCTAACGCTGTACGGAGACCTGGACCTGTCGGTTATTGACGAGCTTCCTCCCGGACGGCAGACCGTCAGGACCAGGTGGCTGAAGCCGGAGCAGAGGAGCAGCGCCTATGCCTTTGTCAGGAAACAGGTCCGGGAAGGCCGCCAGGCTTTTATCATCTGCCCTCTGGTTGAGGAGTCGGAAGCTATTCAGGCGAAAGCGGCAGTTGTTGAATATGATCAGCTATCAAGAGAAGTATTCCCGGACTTGCATCTTGGCTTGCTCCACGGCCGCATGTCATCCGAAGAAAAGGATGCCGTAATGCAGCAGTTCAGTTCCGGCGCAGCGGACATTCTGGTATCAACGCCGGTGGTGGAAGTGGGAATAGATGTGCCCAATGCCACAGTTATGCTGATTGAAAGCGCCGACCGGTTCGGGCTGTCCCAGCTTCATCAGTTCAGGGGAAGAGTGGGGAGAGGTAAAGAGCAAAGCTACTGCATGCTGCTGGCTGAAAAACCATCTGAGATCGGCAAGGAAAGACTGGACCTGATAGAAAAGATTTATAACGGTTTTCTCCTGGCAGAAGAAGACTTGAAGCTAAGGGGGCCTGGGGAATTCTTCGGCACCCGCCAGAGCGGGCTCCCGGACCTTAAAATGGCACGGCTTTCAGACGTGTCGATATTAGAGTTGGCCCGAAATGAAGCTTCGAGACTTTTCCAGGTCGATCCTGACCTGAAGAAACCGGAGCATATCTTGCTGGCTGAAGAGATGTCACGGGTCTGGAAAAATGCGTCTGCCGAGTGGAATTAGATATTACCCAATAAGCATACCCTGATCTCAGCGTGCAGGGATTCGCCTCACCCGCCAAAAGGATGGAATTTACATCTGGTCTGACTTATAATCAGGAATAATGTCACATTTCCAGAGTAGGGGTGGATCTCGGATCCACCCGCCGAAAAACATCCTCTCCCTTCCCACCGCAGACCTCCGGCCTTACATCCTGTTTATCGCAATCACTTCTGACACCATATAGGACATGAGCCTTTATTCTCCGCAGCAACATCCATGCGTCTGTGAAATATAGAATATAATCAGGAGGTGGTTCATGGAAAATAAGCAAGTCAAAGTCTATTCTACTCCGACCTGTCCCTGGTGTAAAAAGGTAAAACAATTCCTGGATGCCAACGGCATAAATTATCAGGACCTGAATGTGGCGGAGGATAAGGCCGCACGTGAGGAGATGATCAGCACCACGCATCAGATGGCGGTACCCACCATATCTATTGATGGAGAATATGTCATCGGTTATAACGAAAAAGAGCTTAAGGAAAAACTGGCTATCAAATAAACTGAATCTAAAGGATGCGGATTCAGGATCAGCAGTGTATATATTCATCAGAATCGGATTCAGGATGCAGGGGGTTGATTCATTCGGTCAGCGAATGTAAAAGGATAGAAGCCGTAAGCAGGCGGGGACTTTTAGAGATCTGAAATCTCCTGGCTGATAATGACGGCCGTCCTCAGTCTGCCGGAACAGGCTGCTCCAGCATGGTTGATGCAACCAGTTGCGGTTCCAGGGCAAAATTATTGACCGTGCCCCATTTACCCGGAGGCCAGGTCTGGATCCAGGCACGGCCCCGGATGTCATCATACGAAACCGTCCATTCTACAGGTGAATTGTGCCTGAAGGCGCGGTTGTCTTCCATCACAAAATAGCGATTGTGGGGGACTTCGAAAGGCAGTAGAGTATAGTCAGCCGTGAACTTGACATAAGGTTCGGTTAGCTGGGTGCCGTTGACGAAGACGGAACTGTTCTTTATCTCTACAATGTCTCCGGGAAGGCCGATAATTCTCTTTATGTTGGCGGTGTTTCCGGTAGGTGAGTCATAGATAACGATTTCTCCACGGTGGGGGGTGCTGAAAACATAAGCTGTCCTGGATATGAGCAGCCGTTCACCGGCGCTTATACTCGGTTCCATATCTGAAGTAGTAACCACAAAATTCTGCACCCAGACATGTGAAACAACGGAAATGGCGCCGACTGATATCGTAATAAACAATAGTAATTTAATAAAATCACGCATCGAACCTTCCCCCATTCTGATGGTGGATATATATTACAGGAGAAAACAGGCTAAATCCAGACTGATTTTAGTACTTCGGGACTTAAGAGGGATAGTTGAGGCTCGCGTGTCCGATTGCGCCGTCAGCACACGACCGCCGGTTTCGCCCGATTTTCCCAATGTGCCGGAAAACCGGTATAATAAACTGACATTATATACAGGAGAGAGCCGTGTCAGTACTATATATTACTTCCCTTTCGGATAATTCCGGTAAGACCATGCTCAGCGCCGGTTTAGGTCAATACTGGCTGGAGCGCGGTAAAAAGATCGGCTATTTAAAGCTTGAAAAAACGGGAGGTCCGGACTCACCGGGTGAGGCGGATGTCCGCTTCATGCAAAAGCTGCTCGGTTTATCAGAGCCGCTGGAAGCGCTTCTACTGGATATAAGCACTCAGACAGATGTCGGGGAAACCGTCCGCCAGGTGTCTGCGGCGTCCCGGGATAAAGATGCGGTTATTATCGAAGGTCTGCCTCCAGGGGAATCAGGCGGGATTATCCAGGCGCTGGATGCCCGGGTCATGGCGGTGCATGACTACTCCTTCCCGCTTGCAGCCGCCCTGCCGGAATATCGGAAACTGGGAGACCGTCTTGCAGGAGTCGTGGTCAACAAGGTGCCCCGGAACCGGGTCGACCGGGTCCGGAGCGGGATGTCCGATGAATTGGGACAGGCCGGTACATGTCTTTTAGGGCTGATTCCGGAGCACCGTCTCCTGATGACCCTGACGATCGGTGAACTGGCTGAAGCCTTACAGGGGAAGTTATTAAACAGCCCTGATAAGGCCGATGAGTTGATTGAAAACTTTATGATGGGATCATCGACTTTTGACCGGGGTGCCGCCTATTATAGCCGGAAGGAAAATAAAGCGGTCATACTCTGGGGAGAGCGTCCCGGTTTTCGGAAAGCCGCCCTGGCCGGTTTGCAGCAAGCCGCCTTGCAGACATCCGTAAGATGCCTTGTGATCAGCGCCAATGGGGCTCCCATCCCGGCAGTAGCGCAAAAAGCCGAGGAAAAAGGGATCCCCACAATTTCCGCGCCCGGCACCGTACCGGAGCTTATCGAATCCCTGGAAAAAGTCATGGGCAGGTTGAGATTCAACCAGGAGAAGAAGCTGCCTTATCTAAGGGATGTAATGAGCGCCGGTATCGATTTGAATCTTTTATCCGGGATAATTGGTACCGGCAATTGATCTCGACGAAGCTGTTTTTCTGCTCCTGTAATAGTCCTGTTCTAAGCATCTTGCTCGATTTTACAAAGGAGAAAACTAATACTATAATAGTTTCGATGGTACGGGTTATCATGTTGCCTGGTGGAATTAGAATCTGACCGGCAGGAACGGGTAGCCGAATTATAACCATCCATTTATAAAGGAGGGCATTCAGTGGGTTTCACCGACAAGCAGATCCAATGCGTTGATTGTGGAAAGGAGTTCACCTTCACCGCTGCGGAGCAAGAATTCTTTGCACAGAAAGGGTACACTAACGAACCAAAGCGCTGCCAGCCGTGCCGCCAGTCCAGAAAGACTGAAAGAGGCGGGAGCGGCGGAAGATCGGGTATGCAGAAGTTTCCCGCAATCTGTGCGCAATGCGGCAAGGATACAGAAGTGCCGTTTGAGCCAAGGCAAGGTAGACCAGTATATTGCAGTAATTGTTACAGCCAGATGAGACAGAATCAACCAAATTAAAGTATTTATTTGTTTATCGAGGCCAGGGGCAAACAGCCCCTGGCTATTTCTGTAAAATAATTTATTGCTTACACTGATTAATTGCCCCCTCATTCCATACCGGACGTAGTTTGCTTAAAATGAATACAGGTGTGGAAAGGGGGTTTTCGTGTGAAAAATTGAAATAAAAACTATGAAATACCGTAATGAATTAAGAAATATCGCTATTATCGCCCATGTTGACCATGGCAAGACCACCCTGGTGGACGGACTGCTCAAGCAGAGTAAGGTCTTCCGGGAAAATCAGCAGATGGGTGAGTGCATCATGGACGTGAACGCGCTGGAGCGTGAAAGAGGCATCACCATTCTGGCGAAGAACACCGCCGTCACCTACAAAGGCGTCAAGATAAACATCATTGATACCCCGGGACATGCGGATTTCGGCGGGGAAGTCGAGCGGGTGATTAATATGGCGGACGGCTGTCTGCTGCTAATCGATGCCGTGGACGGGCCGATGCCGCAGACCAAAGTTGTCCTGCGGAAAGCCCTGGAAAAGAAAATCAAGCCGATCGTGATAATTAACAAGGTAGACCGTGAAAATTCCCGCCCGGCTGAGGTCCTGAACCTGATTCAGGACCTTTTTCTGGAACTGGCCGTCAGCGAAGACCAGCTTGATTTTCCGGTCCTTTACGCCAGCGGCCGCTATGGATGGGCCTCAACCGATCCCGATATTCCGGGCTCCGATCTGGGCCCCCTGTTTGAAGCTATTTTAAATGAAATA
>JAQULX010000215.1 GCA_028718465.1 Dehalococcoidales bacterium
TATCAATCAAAGAGTCGACCGCTTCCTGGAGCATGCGTTTCTCGTTACGGATAATGATCTCCGGCGCCCCGATATCCATAAGGTGATGCAAACGGTTATTGCGGTTGATTACCCGGCGGTAGAGATCGTTTAAGTCGCTGGTAGCGAATCTTCCGCCGTCCAGCTGGACCATGGGACGCAGGTCGGGGGGAAGGACCGGTAAGACCGGTAAGATCATCCATTCGGGCTTATTCGAGCTCCGGCGGAAAGCTTCCACTACCTGAAGCTGTTTGCTGGCTTTCTTGCGGCGCTGACCGGATGCCGAAAAGGTCTCCTGAATCAATTCATTACGCATCTGGTCCAGCACGATCGACCGGGTGATCTTCAAGATCGCTTCTGCGCCCATTCCGGCTTCAAAAACATCGCCGTATTTTTGCTTGAGATCATAGTACTGGCTCTCAGCCAGCAGCTCTTTGACATGGATGTCCTTAAGTTGTTCGATAGCGGACTGGGCTTCATCCCTGATCTTGACTTCCTCGTCGATACTCTCGCTGCGGATCTGGTTGATATCCTCGACCACGGCCTGGTTGGTCTCCATCTCGACCACTTTCTCTTCAAGATCAGACTGCCGTTTAGCGATTTCAGCAGCCAGATCGTCTTCCATTTTCTTGATAAGGGCCTGTCGCTTCTCCTCATTGATAGAGGTAATGATATAGTGTGAAAAATAAAGCACACGGTCCAGGCTGCGGGGCGAAAGGTCCAGCAGCAAACCCAGCCGGCTGGGTACGCCTTTGGCGAACCAGATATGGCTCACCGGGCAGGCTAACTCGATGTGTCCCATACGCTCGCGGCGTACTTTGGCGCGGGCTACCTCGACTCCGCACTTATCGCAGATAATGCCCTTATAGCGGATTTTCTTATATTTACCGCAGAAGCATTCGAAGTCCTTGGTCGAGCCGAAGATTCTTTCACAGAAAAGTCCGTCCCTTTCTGGCTTCAGAGTACGGTAGTTGATGGTCTCCGGTTTGGTTACTTCACCGTAAGACCAGCTCCTGATTTGCTCAGGCGAAGCCAGTGAAATGCGTACTGCATCAAAATCGTTAACTTCAAGCATTGTCTTGTTCCACCTCTTCAGAAGTCTCCGGAGTGGTCTCATGCTCAGCAGAAAGCTCCAGAGGCTCTCCGGATTCCTCTTCATTAATTACTTCAATAGATAAACCCAGGCTTTGCAGCTCTTTTACCAGGACCTTGAAAGATTCCGGCACGCCGGGCTGAATGATGTCCTCATTCTTCACGATGGCCTCGTAAGTCTTCGCACGGCCGGTGACATCATCGGATTTAATGGTCAGCACCTCTTGCAGGTTATGGGCTGCCCCGTAGGCTTCAAGCGTCCAGACTTCCATCTCGCCGAAACGCTGACCGCCGAACTGAGCTTTACCGCCCAGCGGCTGCTGCGCGATCAGGGAGTAGGGGCCGGTAGAGCGAGCATGCACCTTGTCCTCGACCAGATGGATCAGCTTCATCATATAGATGTTGCCGATGGTAACCGGCTGGTCAAAAGGCTCACCGGTGCGGCCGTCACGAAGAATGACCTTACCGGTAATTGGAGAGGCTAGGTTTTTCTCCGAGCTGACCTTTTTGGCCAATTTCTCCAGTTCCGGAAGTTCATGGTTATCGACAGAGATGCCGCTTTCCTCCAGCCACAGCCTCAAGCAGGCTTTCTTGGCTGCATCCGGGTTTTCGCTGTCAAATACTTTTTCCGCGTCATAACCCTGCTCGGTAAGCCATTCCGTTGCCTTATCGACATCCAGTGTAGGCTTATTATCCAGGGGGTCAAGCTGGACCGCGTCGGCCTTCTGGACGATCCAGACACGCGCCAATCCGCTCTCGATATCGTTATCGGTAGCTCCGTCAAACACCGGGGTTAGAACCTTTATTCCCAGCATCTGGGCTACCCAGCCTAGATGGGTTTCCAGAATCTGGCCGATATTCATACGGGAAGGTACACCGATGGGATTAAGCACAATATCAACCGGCGTTCCATCCGGCAGGAAAGGCATATCCTCTTTAGGAGCGATCATGGCCACGACACCCTTGTTGCCGTGGCGACCTGCGATTTTATCACCTACGGACACTTTTCTTTTCTGGGCTACCCAGACTTGCACCCACTGGTTGACGCCGGCCGGGATCTCGTCGGAGTTCTCCCTGGAAAAGACCTTGACGTTGATGACCTTTCCCCATTCACCGTGCGGCACCCGCAGGGAGGTGTCCTTGACTTCGCGAGCTTTCTCTCCGAAGATAGCGCGCAGAAGCTTCTCTTCTGCGGAAAGCTCCGTTTCGCCCTTGGGGCTGATCTTGCCCACCAGGATATCTCCGGGATTGACTTCGGCTCCGATGCGGATAATGCCGTACTCATCCAGTTCGCGCAGACTTTCCTCACCTACATTCGGGATATCGCGGGTTATTTCTTCCGGGCCGAGTTTGGTATCCCGGGCTTCGACTTCATGTTTTTCAATATGGATCGAAGTAAACTTGTCATTTTCCACCAGCCGGCTGCTGATGACGATGGCGTCCTCGTAGTTATAGCCTTCGAAACTGGCAAAAGCACAGACTACATTATGGCCCAGGGCTAGCTCTCCGCGCTCGATAGCCGAACTGTCGGCAATGATGCAGCCGGCTTCAATGCGGTCGCCTTTATTGACAATAGGCTTCTGGGTGATACAGGTCCCCTGGTTGGTCCGCACGAATTTCATAAGCTGGTAGGTATCTTCCCTGCCGTCATCCCGTGTGATCACGATTTGCGACCCGGTAACGGAAGTAGCGACACCGGAGTTCTGGGCAAAGAGCAGTTGTCCGCTGTGCTTGGCTGCCTCCGCTTCCATACCGGTAGCCACCAGCGGCGATTCGGCTCGTACCAGAGGCACAGCCTGTCGCTGCATGTTGGCGCCCATAAGCGCGCGGTTGGCGTCGTCATGCTCCAGGAAGGGGATCAGGGCGGTCGCCACGCTGACGATCTGTTTGGGTGACACATCCATCAGTTCGACTTCTTCCGGCTTGACGAATACGTAGTTTTCCGCCAGCCGGGCCTCGACTGTGTTGCCGACAAACTGGCTGCGCTCGTCCAGTTTTGCATTGGCCTGGGCAATAGTATAGATATCCTCTCTATCGGCCGAGAAGTAGTTGACTTCATCGGAAACATAAGGCACGACCTTAACCCTGGTCTTCGGCAGCCTGGAAATCCTGGCGAAATTCTTGGCAGTGATTACCGTTCCGGCTTTGACAATAACCTTGCTTTCTTCATCTTTCAGAGTCTCTCTGACTGTCCGGTCAATCAATTTTTTATCGGTATTATCCAGTTCATTGATTACCGTCCGGTAAGGGCTTTCGATGAATCCGTATTCATTAATACGACTGTATGTAGCCAGCGAGCCGATCAGACCGATGTTAGGTCCTTCCGGAGTCTCGATGGGGCAGATGCGGCCGTAGTGAGAATAATGCACATCGCGGACATCGAACCCGGCGCGTTCGCGGGACAGACCGCCGGGGCCCATAGCTGACAAACGGCGCTTATGAGTGACTTCCGCCAGCGGATTAGTCTGGTCCATGAACTGGGACAACTGGGAGCCGCCGAAAAATTCCCTCACCGCGGCCACCACCGGGCGGATATTGACCAGAGCACTGGAGGTAACGGCTTCAGTCGGAATAATGCTCATTCGTTCCTTGACTACCCGCTCCAGTCGCAAAAGTCCGATACGGAACTGGTTCTGTAACAGTTCACCCACGGTGCGCACGCGGCGGTTGCCGAGATGGTCGATGTCATCGCCGTGATCTTTACCATTATTAATAAGAATGATGCGGCGGATGATCTCAACGATGTCTTCACGAGTCAGGGCCCGCACTGTTTCCGGGACATTGATGCCCAGGCGAGTATTCAGTTTATACCGCCCGACATTCCCAAGGTCGTACCGGGCCTCATCGAAGAAAAGGTTGCTGATCAGTTTCCGGGCGTTCTCCAGATTCGGAGGATCGCCAGGTCGCAGCTTGCGGTAGATGTCTATCAGGGCTTCAGCCTCATCTTTGACGCCCAGGTCGCGTTCGATTGTGGACTTCATATATTGATGGTCGGGATTGGTATCAGCATCGGTAAAAAGATTGATCAATTGCTCATCAGTACCGTAGCCGATGGCGCGTAAAAGGGTGCTCATGGGGATTTTGCGCTTGCCGTCGATCTTGCCGGCAATGATATCCCGGTTGCTGGTCTCGAATTCCAGCCAGGCGCCCCGGGTGGGAATAACCTTGCCGGAGCAAAGGACTCTACCGCTGGTAGGGTCTTCTTTGGCGGTAAAATAGACGCCGGGTGAGCGCAGTAACTGACTGACCACGATTCGTTCGGCCCCGCTGGTAATAAAAGTCCCTTTGGCGGTCATCAGCGGTATATCACCGAAAAACAGGTCCTGTTCCTTGATCTCTCCGGTCTCTTTCACAAGCAGGCGGGTCCGGACATAGAGAGGAGCGGAATAGGTCAGGTCTTTTTGCCGGCACTCCTGTTCATTGTAGCGCGGTTCGCGAAATTCATAACCAACGAAGCTGAGTTCTAGCCTGTTGCCTGTGAAATCTTTTATTGGCGAGATCTCCTCAAATAGCTGCTTGAGGCCCTTTTCCTGGAACCAGCCAAAAGAGTTAAGCTGAACTTCAATTAAATTAGGAACCTCAAGTATCTGGGGCAAATGGGAAAAAGACTTACGTCCATCAGATGTTCCGGGTCCGACACAAGTAGAAACCATAAATACTCCTCAAACTTTATTCTTTTGAGCCTGAATGTTAACGCTGCTGCCCGTTAGAAGGCAAAAGGGGGTACTGAAGGTTGTATTTTGAAACGAAAATATTTAAGAGGCGCAATCACAAATTATAATGATATCACCACTTGTAAAAAATGTCAAGCCCCCCCATCCACCTCGTTTAAAGATTTTCAATTATGGACAGGCAGGCCAAATACACTTTTTATTCAATTAATGGGTATTATACCACCTGTTTTTCTTTTTGAAAAGTCGGCTGTCTCTAGGCTCAGGCAGCCACAATTCTGCCCGTCATTTTAAGGAGGTCAGCAATAAAGCAGTAGCCAGACGTCTTATGCCAATAAAGGTTGAATATTATGCTGACCAGACCATCTTCCCCCCCACTAAAGTCATCTCTACGGAGATATCCTTGAGGTCTTCCGCAGCCGCTTTAAGGGGATTGGAGCTTAACACGACTATATCAGCCAGCATTCCCTGAGACAGTGAGCCTTTAATACTCTCCTCGAAAGAGGCATAAGCTCCGTTGCGGGTGTACATATCCATGGCTTGCCGTACAGGGACCTTCTCTTCAGGGGATAATGTCTGCCCGGACTCTGCCCGGCGGGTGACCGCCGCATAGATGCCGTGCAAAGGGTTCAGCGGTACTATGGGCGAGTCCGAACTTCCGGCGACCACCACACCGGCGTCTATAAGGGACCGGAAGGGGTACAGCCACGGCTGGGTTTCCTCCGGCACATCGACAAGATATCGTTCCCCATGGTAGTAGACAAAGGGCGGCTGACTGACCACGACCGCTTTCTGCTTGCTCAACCTGGCGCATAGCTCCGGTGGGCATTCGGAGCAGTGCTCAA
>JAQULX010000216.1 GCA_028718465.1 Dehalococcoidales bacterium
TGATTTTGGGACTCTGGATTTCCTCTGAATTGGCTAATGCTCCAATCTGCATCTTTAGAATGGAGAGGTATTGGGCGGTATCATCATGTAGTTCATAGGCAATCCGTTTTCTTTCTTCTTCTTGCACCCGGGTAATTTTCTGAGCATAGGCTTTTAAATCCTGCTCTAAAAGCTTACGTGCAGTAATGTCGTTTAACATTCCTAGTAGAGCAGGTTGGCCGCCCCAATCAATCAATGCCATGCTTACCTCTAACCACTTAATCTCACCGTTCTTTGTTATTATTCTAATATCATACTTAGATGAAACATCCTCTTCTTTAATCCCAGCTTGATACTTTTTAATAATTAATTCCCGGTCATGGGGATATACCATATCTATAAAAGGCATTGTCTCTAGCTCTTCCCGAGAGTAACCAGTTAATTCTATCTCTTGTTTATTGAAGAATATAAGTTTGCCACCTTTAGCTACTATTATCGCTTCATTTGAGTTCTCCACTAAACTCCGGTATTTAGTTTCGCTCTCGGTAAGTTTAGCTGTACGCTCCTTTATCTTCATCTCTAGTTCATCTTTAGCTTTAACCAAGGCTCCCTCTGTATTTTTGTGATGGGTGATATCGCGGTCAATTCCACGAATGCCTTGAAGACTGCCGTCAGAGTTATAGAAGATGACTCCTTTGCTCTCTAAAAACACCAAATGCCCGTCTTTGTGGTAAATTGTATACTCCAGGGAGGGAATGGGAGATCCCTGGGAAATACATCGCTGGAATATTGGAAGGATGCGTTCGATTTCTTCAGGCGGCATCAAATCAAAGGGAGTTTTACCAATTACCTCTTCCGGTCTATAACCTAAAATTTCGAATATTTGAGGACTGGCGTAGGTACACATTCCCTCAGTATTCGTTTCCCAGATAAAATCGTTGGCTGACTCAACCAGATTGCGGTATCTCTCTTCACTCTTTCTCAGGCGGTCTTCCGCTTGCTTATATTCGGTGATGTCAAGCCAATAGGCTGTAATCCCATTTGTAGAGGGATAAACACGGATATGGTACCAGCGGTCGGTGAGAACACCTTTCATCTTATATTCCTGAGGTTTGCCTTCCTGCATGGCTTTTCGATTACAAATTTCATGCATGGTCCCGATTATTTGCGGGAATCTTTCCCATATATTTTGCCCAATCAGGTCTTCGGGTTTGAACCCAAGATAGGAGGCTGCCCGCTCATTAACATAAGTAAAGCGCCAGTCCCGGTCTATAGCGATAACGCCATCACTGATGCTTTCCAGAATTTTTAGAATTTCGCGATTGCCGCAAAGGACGAGGTTTTCAGCTTTGTCAGGGATCGATAGAGGCTGAGTCGCAATATTTGTTGACTGGATAATTTTCTTTTTCCGTTGACCGTCCACTTTCCCCACCTTTACAATGCCCCTAACGGATTATTCGCGTTGAATTACCATGCAACAATTATAGTCTCTCAGAAACATTTTTTTCAATTGGGGTGTATTACCTGGCGGTGCTAAGGTATCAACAGGTGGAACTGCCGCCGACTCTTAAAAAACCTTTACTCTCTTATTTTAAGAGATCCGGGCACGATTCAGACCTTAAGCAAGCCGCGGAACCCTCTGTCAGCATAATAAGATTCTGCGCTGTTGTGATATACGAAGACATGGCCGTAGCGGCGATCACAAAAGAGAGCTCCGCCGAGTTTTCTAATATCAGAAGGCGTTTTCACCCAGCTTGACGTTTTCGTATCAAAATTTCCAAGTTTCTGCAGATCCCGATATTGTTCTTCCGTTAAAAGCTCAATGCCCATAGCGGCCGCCATATCGATAGCACTATTTTCCGGTTTATGTTTTTTTCTCGACTCCAGCGCTTCATGGTCATAACAAACATTTCTGCGACCTTCAGGACTTTGCGATGAACAATCAAAAAATATGCATTCACCCGTCTTTATATCACGATCAACAACATCCGGTTCACCGCCGGTCCTTTCCATTTCATTAAGTGACCATAGTTTTTCAATATTAGTTTCCAGCCTTGCTTGTACCCTGGCCCACTCAATACCTTTATGCCGGTCCATGTTCTTCTCAAAACGGGCTTTCAACGCTTTGAGTAATATCTCACGCTGTTCCGGCGATGTCTCCCTTGTATTAGTTCTCATTAAGACCACCATCCAATTAACAAAATAAGACTCTAGGAATATTATAACAAGTTGGATAGGGTTTTTTATGCGGGCATACAGGCAATAAGCATAGAAGGATATCAATTCCGTAAAGATTAGCGAGTACTTTCAGTATGTTTTTAATCAAGAGCCGAATATGGACCACAGGGAACAGTCACCGAACTTTGGTTTGAAAAGAGGGGATTAATTGCGGAGATACAACAAATGCTTACTTCCATATAATAAAGTTTTTACAGGCTTTCTATTCTTGAATGAGGAAAGCTGCCTCATTACTATGGCAGGCATAAGGTAAAATACTGTACCATACCGATTGGAATGGACAAACTAACCTGAAAATATCATCACGAATTATCTGACCTGTTTTGTAGGAAGTTCATAATATCAGTGGCAACTCGTTCGGGTTCCTCTAAGTAAACCATATGGCCCACACCATGATAAACCACCATGTATGAACCAGGGATATCTCTGGCAAGCCTCTCCTGATCGGTTAAAGGAATAATATCATCCTGATCTCCCCAGATAATAAGGGTCGGGGCCTGGATCCTGGAAAGATAGGATAGATCATCTTTTAAAAGTCCTTCAAATGTTTCCTTCCATACATAGGCCGGAACTTTCAAGTTCTCACATATTAATTTTTCCAGACGATCCGGGGGCATTGATTGAGGAAAGGTTTTCTCTGCAAACTTACGAACAAAGGCATGATCGACGGGATCCGTCATTTTCGATATGCTAGTTTTCCACATTTCAATCACGCCTGGTTTGTCTATTAAACTGGCTGGTGAACCCAGGAGTATAAGCTTGTTAATTCGTTCGGGATATTTTATTGCAAAATGTCGCGCTATGAACCCGCCGCTCGATGCTCCTGCTATAGTAGCTTTTCCCAGATGAATCGCGTCCATAAACGCTTTTAGGTCGCTGGCAAAATCAGAAGACCGGTAACCTGCATAGGGACGACTGGCATCGCCATGCCCTCTTTGAGTCAGGGCAAAGGCATAAATAGACTGCGGTATATGAGAAAGTAAGAGTTCAAATACATGCCATGAATCGGCAATAGCATGGAGGAATATTAAAGGTGCCCCACCGGGATTCCCCTGTTCAACATAGGGTATGACCAGATTATTGGAAAGTGTTATGGATTTCTGCACATAAGGCATACCGTTTTCCTTAATAGCCTATATAAATTGTATAAAATACTGCAAATTTTTTCCGGTAAGTAACCATTATGTACTTAATTTTCCGGAAAAATTAATCAGCTTTATGGGCTTCAAGCATTACGACTCCATCCCTTGAAGGGAAACAGGGCTGGAAAATATGCCATAATACTTTCCGGAAACTACCGGCTTATAATTGAAAAAATCAAAGAAGATGCGGTGCAAATAATGAGTGTGGAGGACTATCATGGTGACTAAAACCGAAGCGTATCCTGATGTGGCTATACCTCCAGGCGAGTACCTCGCCGAAGAGATACAGGTGCGGGGTATCTCTCAAAAGGAATTAGCGAAACGCATGGGGCGGCCTTTGAATGCTATCAATGAAATCATCAACGGGAAGAAATCTATTACCGCTGAGACAGCCTTGCAACTTGAGGAAGTCATGCCGGAAATTCCAGCCCGGTTCTGGTTGAATCTGGAGACAGACTACCAACTTACAAAGGCTTTAATAAACAAGCGAGCTAAGCAAAGACAGGCTGACTAAACGATATTTCCAACAAATGCAGTGTGCAGCTAATTATTGATTAAACTTTGCAAGTGGTGGAGATAGGGGGATTCGAACCCCCGACCTCCGCGATGCGAACGCGGCGCTCTCCCAGCTAAGCTATATCCCCTTGCCTGTTCAGCCTACAACGGAATTATAGCACATACAGTCCATTTATCAAGTCTACAGGATGGAACTTGCAATTCAATCACAGTTGACATAAATATCCGTCATTCCGGCGAAATACAGAACCCGAAGAGTCCATACTGACGAAAGTCAGTATTCAGTCCCCTTGTCATGCTGGAGGCCTCGAAAATACCTTAACTTCGCCACCGCGAACAACTAATAGCGGGTACCCTGTGGGTGCTCCGAAGCATCCCAAGGGCGGGGCTGAATTAATCAGGCATTTATTTTGTGTTCGTTACATATAGTTCCTCATCTCTACAAGGGTGAAAGATTTCGCAGAATACAATATCTCCCCTGGGAGAGATACGAGGGGGTGACCCGATTACGGAATGAAGCTTGAAATGGAGCGAAGGTAGAATCTTTTCAACGCCGGTTGAGCAAGGCTAACCGGCTTTACGTTTATTTTCCGTTTACCTGCATAAAGGTCTCAGAAATCTTATCCGAGAGGAATACCGCGGAGGACCTTAGCTCCCGAACTATATCTCTTATTCTGGAATTAATGCGGGTTTCAGGTCCTACAACGCTCAATGCTACGGGAATTACATAATTATGAATTGGAGACGAAATACAGGTACAGCCTTTTATCCTTTCTCCGGTGGTTATGGAATAGTGTTTCCGCCTCACTTCGCCGATTTGCTTTTTCAGGATTTCCGGGGTCAGGTTGCCACTGCCTGTCTTGGAGCTAAAGTCCATGTTTAACATGGCAATTTTCAATTCTTTTGAGCTGAGCTGAGATAATAAAACTCTTGAAGCGGCTCCTGCCGGTACATAACCGCTCTTTGTGTATATCTCTATCACCCGGAGGTCGTGTTTGCTGGGAATTTCAAAAATATTAAGGTATCTCAGACCAATCAAGATACTGAGAAAAACAGTCTCTTCAGTAAAATTAGCCAGTTGGATCATCGGTTTTATCGCGCTGGTTACCAGATATTCGTGTGTAGTATGGGGACTGGCTGCAATCTGGGCGATGGAATGCCCTAAAAAGTATCGATGGGTGATAGTATCCTGTATTGCCAGGTTAGATTCGACCAGAGCCTTGAGTAGCCGGTGTACGGTGGCCTTATTCAATTTACAAACATCAGCAATATCAGTTATGGAATAAATGCCACGGCTGAGGCAGGTAAGAATATTAGCAGCTCTGAAGACTGATTTAACGGCCGCAGGCTTTTTTTCGGTATCCAGGATGGCGCCTTGCATTTTAACGCTGCACTGCGGGTTTCTAATTTCGTTATACCATTCCACATCTGCTTTTTCTACCATTTTAGACCTCACTATTAGAAAGTAATCTCAGGTTTATCCCATCATCAGGACAGGATAGGGCCGATATTAAAGACGGGTCCCACTGTCCTCAGTGGGCTGACGTCAAAGATTATATCATACCTCCATAAACAGGTTCTACCATGGTTGCGTAGTATACAGGGTCTTTTCATTTGGTCTCCAGGGCTTTAAACAATAGTTTAAGCAAAGTTGAACTCTGAGGCTGCCAGGCGTTTTCTCTAATAGCCGCAGCGATATTACTGGCTCCGCTACCATGCAATAAACC
>JAQULX010000217.1 GCA_028718465.1 Dehalococcoidales bacterium
ATCGTACTCTGGGCACTCTCCGGCCAGGGTTATATCACCGGCGACGCGGACCGCGCGCCGTTGAGCCCCGGCTATCCGGTAGCTTATTTTTACGGCGCCATGCAGGCGGTCATCGGTATTCTTGTGGCTCTTTACCAGAGAGGCTCAACCGGTCGCGGCCAGTATGTTGACGTACCCTCAATTCTCGGTTCGGTATGGGGCGTCGGATCAGATGCCAAGGCCATGTGGATACACGAAAAACAAATCGTTAAACGCGCCGGCCGCTTCTGGCCGAGACCGCAGCCTTCACCTGACGGCAGCCCTAGATACGTTAATGTGCCGATGATATATTCCTGCAAGGACGGCAGCGTAAAGTTTTTCCCATTCGTTGAAAAAGGCTCTCTGACGAGTACACTGAATATGGTTGATTGGGTCATCGAGGAAGGGTTCGCCAGTGAGCTGTTGAAAAAGGTCGATTGGAGTACCTGGAGGTGGGAAGAGGTCTCGCAGCAGGATGTGGATGATGTGACCGGTTGTTTCCAGATGCTTTTTGCCGCCCATACCAAGGCTGAAATCTGGGCGGAAGCAAAAAATAGAAAAATTATGCTCTACCCTGTTTTCACTGTCAAAGATATGCTCGATTTCCCTCAGCTTTCTATTCGTAATTTCTGGGAAGAAGTAGAACATCCTGAACTCGAGACGACCCTCAGGTATCCCGGCGCTTTCGCCAAACTGGCGGAGGGATCATGCGGGATCAGGCTGCGTGCCCCTTTAATCGGTGAACATAATCAGGAGGTCTATATCAAAGAGCTCGGATTGTCGCCTGAAGACCTGGTATGCCTGAAAGAAGCAGGACATATTTAATGGAGAATAAACAAGATGGAAGTCCGTCCTTTTAAAGATGTTAATATTCTGGACTTTACCTGGACAGCCACAGGACCGACCTCGCTTAATGTTCTGTCTTTCTACGGGGCTAATATTATAAAAGTTGAATCTCGCGAGCGCTCTGACACCTTGAGATCGCTGGGGCCTTTCAAAGACGGCATCGCCGACCGCGAGCACAGCTACGCCTTCGCTTATTGCCAGGCTGGCAAACGTTACAGCATTACCTTGAATATGGAACATCCCAGGGCCAGGGGCTTGATAGAAAGGCTTGTAAAATGGGCCGACATTGTCGCTGATAGCTATGTCACTGGAACAATAGAAAAATGGGGACTGGACTATGAAAATCTTAAAAAGATAAAACCGGATATTATCATGTTGCGCACCTGCATGCACGGGCATACCGGGCCCCTCGCCGGACAGGCTGGTCAGGGGTTCATTCTTACCGCTTTGACCGGTTTCGATTCCTTGATATCCTGGCCTGACCGTGCACCCTCAGGCCCTTATGGTCCCTTTACCGATTGGATAGTACCCATGTTCAATACCATTTCACTTATAGCCGCACTCGAAAATAGAAGGCTTACCGGCAAAGGGCAATATATCGACCAATCGCAGCACGAGGCAGCACTGGGTTTGATTGCGCCTCTTATCCTGGATTACACGGCTAACCGGCAGGATATCGCTCCGGCCGGCAATCGCATCCCTTACGCAGCCCCTCACGGCATCTATCGCTGCAAAGGTGAAGACCGGTGGTGCGCCATTGCCGTATTTTCCGATGAAGAGTGGTTAGAGTTTTGTAAGGTTATCGGCCGGCCGTCACTTTCGCAAGACCTCCGGTTCAGCACTCTTTTAAATAGAAAGCGGAACGAAGATGAGCTCGATCGTATAGTAGAGAGCTGGACCGGTCTGTATGACCCTGAAACGGTGATGAATCTGTTGCAGGCATCGGGTGTAGCGGCGGGGCTTGTCTCGAATGGGCAGGACCTGGCAGCCGACCCGCAGTTGCAGCACTATCGTTTTTTTGAAGAGGTTGAACACCCTGCGATGGGAAGACTCGCCTACACACACGGTCCTTCTTTCAAGCTCTCAGAGACGGATTATGAGGTAGGTCGTGCAAACCTCATCGGTGAGCACAATGATTACGTGTTCAGCCAGGTGCTTGGGTTTTCCGATGAGGAATGGTCTCAATTGGTCTCAGAAGGAGTAATTTAATCGAATTTGAAATTACTGCCGTGATTATTATGGGAGGGAAAAGTGAAACAATACGAGACTATCTTATATGATAAAAATGGGACTACGGCCACCATTACTCTCAACCGCCCCGGTGCAATGAACGCACTCACCCGTACGATGTTTCTGGAAATTGGTAATGCTTTGGATGATGCCGAATACGATAATGATATACGGGTTGTGGTACTCAAGGGTGCAGGCAGGGGCTTCTGTGCCGGGATGGATCTTAAATTTGCATCTGAGATGAAAACGTTGCAGGAGCAGCAGGAGTTGTTTCGTACAGGAAACACTTTGGTATCCGAGAAAATAGAGGGTATGGGCAAACCCGTTATTGCCCAGGTGCACGGCGCCTGCCTGGCCGGGGGCTTTGAGATAATGATGTCAACCGATCTTGTCGTTGTCGCCGAAGACGCTATAATCGGTGATCAGCATGTAAACGTCGCTCTGTTTGGCGGTGGCGGTTGTGCCTACCGTCTTTCGCTTTTAGTCGGCATGCGCAAAGCCAAGGAAATTATTCTGATGGGAAAACGCCTTTCCGGGAAGCAAGCCGCCCAGATGGGAATCGTCAATTTGGCTGTTCCGGTCGAAAGCCTGGACAGGACTGTTGCTGAAATGGCAGCCGAATTGGCGGAAAAGAGCCCTGTGGCCGTTAAATATTCAAAAATGTATATAAACCGGGTTTCCATGCTGGACGCTGATATGCGGCTCGAGCTGGCCATGATGTATTCACTCGTAGAATCAACCTGTGAAGATAAGACCGAGGGTATGAGGGCTTTTATCGAAAAGAGAAAGCCGGTATGGAAAGGAAGATAGAGGTAAATATATTTTGAGAACCAGAGCTACTGAACTATTTGGTATCCGGCATCCGATCATCCTTTCGCCGATGGCGCTGGTTGCCCGCGCTGAGCTGGTTAGCGCTGTCAGCCGGGCAGGAGGTCTGGGTCTTTTCGCTGCACCCGGCCTTACGCCTGTCCAATGGCGGCAGCAGATATGCGAAATAAAGGAGAAGAATGCCGGCAGGCCTTTTGGAGTCAATATCATGCCCAACATGCCCAAGGTAAAAGACCTGATTAATATCCTGCTCGAAGAAGCGGTGCCGATATGGGTTTCCTCCTTCCGGAATCCCTTCAAATTCTTCAATATCAGGAAACCTGATAACGTGCTTTATGTTCCCGCTGTGGGCAATGCCCACCAGGCGTTAAGTGTTGAGAAAAATGGTGCTGACGCGGTTATCGTACAGAGTTGGGAGTCTGGAGGACATCCTGGCCGGATTGCTTCCAGTGTTTTGATACCCGAAGTGGCGGAAGCTGTAAAAATTCCGGTTATAGCCGCCGGGGGCTTTGCTGATGGAAGAGGTCTGGCTGCGGCGCTGGCCCTCGGCGCGCAGGGTATCGCCATGGGTACACGGTTTGCAATTACTAAGGAAAGCCCGCTGCCGCAGAGCCTGAAAGAGATGTATCTTAAAGCCGGAGATGCAGATGCCATACTCAATTCTGCCTGGGATGGTATTCCCGCCCGCGCCATTACGAAAATGGGGAGTTACTATGGCTGGTGGACACACCCGTGGGATGCGATACCCAACTTGATTATCAATAAAAAAGACTTCAATGCCAGTTGGAAAGAGATATTCGAAAATGCCAGATTTGTCAGGGAAATAGGAGGATCGCCGGTACAATTCGCGACTGGATTGTCCATGTTCCGCAAGGCAGCGATGACAGGCAAGCTTAAGGGCAAAAGCTACGCCCCCTGCGGCCAGGTAGTGGGCTTAATAAATGATATTCCATCTTGCACAGAAATAATCGAGCGAACAACATCTGGCGCTGAAGAGATCATAAAACATCTTCATAAGGATAACCTGAGCACAATATGAGTTGCTGTCCGGATGTATAGAAAATAATGCTTGGGAGAGTAACTTCAATGCAAAGTTACAGGATGTGGATTAATGGTCAACCGGTAGACGCCGAATCCGGCAAGACTTTTACTGTCGTCAATCCTGCGAATGGAGAAGAATTTGCCATGGTTCCTCTTGGTGGGAAAGCCGAGGTCGACAAAGCTGTCGATGCCGCACGCAAGGCTTTTCCGGTCTGGTCCGGAAAATCCCCTGCTGAGCGCTCCAGAATTATGCTCCAGATTGCCGATGCGATTAAAACCCATGCCCGGGAATTGGCTGAGCTGGAAACCCTCGATCATGGTTTCCCGATTACTATCTCGCGTGGTGCAGTCTTTGGATCAATGCAAAACTTTGAGTTTGGCGCGCAGAGTGTCAGGTCCCTGCTGAGTGATGTCATCCCTGCCCAGAATAATTTCCAGAATTATATTCAACGTGAACCGATAGGAGTCTGCGCTCTGATTACTCCCTGGAACTTCCCGCTCATGATGGTGGCAGCGAAACTGGGGCTGGCCCTGTCAGCAGGCAATACCTGCATTGTCAAGCCTTCGACCGTGGACTCCCTGACTGCGTTAAAGCTGGCCGAAATTTTGCAGGAGGTTGACCTGCCTCCCGGTGTGGTAAATATTATCACCGGTCCCGGTGGCAGTGTTGGGAACGCCCTGGCGTCTCATCCCGGTGTAAATATGATATCTTTTACCGGAAGTTGTGAAACAGGGAAGGAAATTATGTCTGCGGCCTCCGGCACCGTTAAACGGCTGCAATTGGAGCTCGGCGGTAAAAATCCGTTTATCGTTTTGGAAGATGCTGATGTGGATGCGGCAGCCGCCAATGGAGCGCAAGCGCAGGTCTTTAATAGCGGGCAGGTGTGTGCGTCACCGGGAAGGTTCTATGTCCATGAGAAAATTCATGATGAATTTGTGAAAAAATTTGTTGACGTCGCCGGGAGCATAGTAGTCGGTGATCCGATGGATGAAAAGACGCAAATGGGTCCGATGGTAAGCGCTGAACAAAGGGACAAAGTGGAAAGCTATATTAAATCCGGAATAGACGAGGGGGCCAGGCTCATTCTGGGCGGAATGAGGCCCAATCAACCTCCCCTGGATAAAGGATACTACGTAATGCCTACCGTCTTTGAAGGTGTCACACAAAATATGAAAATCGCCCGGGATGAAATCTTTGGCCCGGTAGCGGTCATCATGAAATTTTCTTCACAAGAAGAAGTGATCGAGCGGGCCAACGATAGTGCCTTTGCCCTCTGCGCGTCAATCTGGACGAAAAATATGGCCAGGGGCCTAAAATTAGCCGGCGAGATACAGGCGGGGACTATCTGGATGAATGTTCACTTGCCCCCTATGACGCCTGATGTTCCCTGGGGTGGTTTTAAAGAGAGCGGTATCGGAAAAGAAAATGGCAAAGCAGGACTGGAAGAATATACTCAGTTGAAAGTTATAGGGTTTAATTTAACATAACCAACTAAAATATTATATTCCGGACCCTTTTATCGGAGGTAATGATGTCAGAGCACAGCGGTCGTGGTGGAAATCAGAATGATGTGAAAGGAAATGGAGGAGAGAAATCTTATCCGAAAGGATTGGGATTTTGCGCTCA
>JAQULX010000218.1 GCA_028718465.1 Dehalococcoidales bacterium
ATCGACCAGTCTGGTTCGATTAAATGACCCGTTTTTCCCAAAAGATCTGGTGCTGGCGCGTTGCCAGACATGCAACGGCTTTTGGCTCAACCGGGGTGAGTTCGCCAGGTACCAGCAATACCGGCAAGCTCGTCAAGCATTGAGCAAGCCTCCCGAAGTATTGATCGAGGATAACAAATTTGAGCAAGATTTGCTAAAGGTAATACAGGAGTATAAGCTTGAAGATTCCAGCGAGGCTTTAGGGAAGCTGGGGCGTTTTCTATCTATTCCAGTGGATAGTGTTACCTGGCGGCCTCTTGAACCGGAGACGCTATCCGACAAAGAAAAAAGCGCCTTTAACTTGGTTTTGACTGCTGTGTCGTTGATTTTTAGATACTTTATCCGTATATAGATTTTATATGTATATCAGGTTATGCTTAGACGCGATCTAAACACAGTGTTGTAGTTATAGAATTTACATAAACAGCGAATAACCAACCGAAATATATAGCTTTCAAAAGAGCAATTGATTCTACTGGTGCTAAAGACTAACCAAATGAAGGAGAGGTTCATCCGGGCAACTCTGTTTATCTTATGGCAAAGATTAGGGCCTGGAGTGGATTACCCTTTTGCTTTCAAACCCAGTGGGGTGGGTCCTTTAGCAATCAAGTGTAGAAACTGTTTTATATTTTATCTCGGAAAAACCTGGTCTCTGCTCTTAAATATATAGTTGGACTGTTAGAGAAAAGTACAGAGGTTTTTTAGAGTAAGACTACTTGCTTCGAAACTCATTTACTATTTTACACTTAAAATAGTAAAATGAAATGAATCGGTAAACATAATATGATTAGCTTTGTAGGATTACTCTATTTTACTCTGGTGGTGTGGAGTGTATAATTGCAGATTATGCGGGGAAGATTAACTGGAAATGCTTCAATATACTTAGCTTTTCCTGTAGTCTTGTTAGCTTTACTATTTATTATCCAGGCAATCTTTTCCCTGAATATATCATACACTCCATCTGTGCGAACACTAATCAATACTCTCTTTCTTCCTCTTGGATCATTGCCTATCGCCATCCTGGTCGCCATCGCTGTACTCAAATTTGGCCGTTTACGTTTGGCCTGGATGGGAGCTGGTGTTATCGCTCTGGGGTTATCCATAGTATTAGCCAACTGGATGGGTACCCCAATCAGTCAGGATACCGGGGTTAAAATCCAAAATCTGGGTGTTCTGGTTGCCGGTTCTTTCCATCTGACAGGCATGTTTCTGACCTTATCTGATTTCAATTGGTCGGTACCTGATTGGCGAAGGCGAGTGTATTATCTATCTGCTGTCTTCGGCGGATCTGTGATAATCGTAGTTGTAGTCGCTATCCTAAGCAATCTTCAGTTGTTACCACAGTTCTTTATCCCAGATCAAGGGGGGACAATTCTCCGTAACATAGTTTTAACTTTCGGGATGATGTTGTTTGCTGGTTCGGCTTTACTATCACTGTTCCTCTACTCTCGCAATCGCGAAGCCTTCCTGTACATTTATGGCCTGGGACTGGCATTAGTAACTTTAGGCCAGTTTGCTTATCTGAATACCTTTTCCTTTGGGGACGCCATGGCATGGCTGGGCCGGATAGGGCAGTGGCTGGGAGCCATCTATTTTCTTATTGCTTCCATTATAGTGCTCAGGCGAACAAGGCCTGAAGCAGAATCCGGACAAGTACTGGAAAGATTATTCCCCGCTTTTTCCGGAGGCTATAGGATTCTAATTCAGGCCTCTGCCGATGCAGTAATCGGAGCAGATGGAAAAGATAAAGTAATGATCTGGAACCCGGCGGCTGAGAGAATGTTCGGCTACACCAGGCAAGAAGCGATGGGAAGGAACCTGAAAGATATCACAGGTATCCATATCCCCAGGTTTCCAGTGAATGGACCGGGTAGCCCGGTTATCCTGGCGCTCCAGGAATTATTACTCGTAGGCCGTACTGGAAATCAGTTCTGGGCTGAGATATCCCCGGCACGTAATGAAAGCGACCGAAACTTAGTTGTTGCCATTATTGTTAGAGATATCACCCGGCGTAAGAAGGCCGAGGAAGCCTTGGCCAGAGCTAAGGATGAACTGGAGATCAAAGTTAAAGAGCGGACCGAGCAACTCCAGGAGGCTTATGATGATATCATGCAGTCACAGAAATCTCTTAAAGAAGTCAATCAACAGCTCAAGCAATATGCCAATAAAATAACTCAGGTCCAGGAAGAAGAAAGAAAACGGATTGCCTATGAACTCCATGATGATACCGCCCAATACCTTAGTATCCTCAAGATGCAGATTGGGGTATTAGCTGAGTCAAAGGAGATCCAGAACCCTAAAGTTAAAGAAAAGCTAAAGTACCTGGAAAAAGATGCTGACCGGGCCTTTAATGATGTGCGCCGTTACAGCCATGAGCTCAGGCCGACAACACTGGAGCATCAGGGCCTGGCGGCGGCATTGGAGCAAATTGCGGATGATTTTAATAAACTGGGCCAGATATCAGTAAAAGTATATATCGAAGGAATAGAGCCGGAGTTATCCGAAGAGGTCAAGCTGGGACTCTTCAGAATTGCCCAGGAAGTTCTGAATAACGCCCGTAAACACTCTAAAGCCAGCCAGGTAGATATCGATATCCGCTTTAATCACAAGCAAATCCGAATGGTAATTAGTGATAACGGTGAAGGCTTTGATACCAAACAGGCTCTAAAGAAAAGTGCAGGCAAAGGTAGCCTGGGCTTGCTGAGCATGAGAGAAAGGTCCGACCTCATTGGAGCGAATTTGAACATAGAGTCCAGGCCCGGCCAAGGGACTATTGTCAGTGTAGATATGTCCCTGCGTTGAGTCTTTTAGCGAACTCCTCAGGGATAAGATAATTTTGTAAATTAATTAAATGGAATATCCCCTTCAATCTGGCCACGGAAAACTCATTGAAAAGATCTCAATACCGGAAAAGCGGTTACTTCTAAGAGGATTGGTTACAGGTATAGTCAAAGTTGGTGGACCAAAGGGAACAGTCACCGAACTTTTGTTTAAGAAGAAAGATTTGATTCCGGAGATACAACGATTGCTAGTCCGGTAATAAAAGAAGAATGATTGTTTTCTCCAACCAGTTCGTCTATAATTTCATCAAATAAAAACGTTAGAGGGCATCTATTGACAAGACTTCCCAATGCCGAAAAGGCTATTATAGAAGCTGAAAAGATTCGCGATTATATACTATCTCCAACACATCCTGTAGGCCAATTCAAGGCGGCTGTCTTCCAGAAATTGGGATATTCTTACGAGAACTGGGAAGATTTTGAACAAGTTTTAAGGAAATTTATTCTTTCTTACGATGCACAGGAAGTCGAGGAAACACGGTTTGGGATGAAGTTTATTGTTGAGGGGTCGCTTGCTGGGCCATCTGGCAGGGCAATGCAGATTATAACTGTTTGGGTTATACTCAAAGGTGAAGCTATTCCGAGGTTTGTGACAGCTTATCCGGGAGGTTAGAGGT
Organism: Dehalococcoidales bacterium; assembly: GCA_028718465.1. The sequence continues at coordinate 3,497 of JAQULX010000218.1, forward strand.
GAAGTTTAGTAAATTAGAAATTGCTGTACTTATGCGCGATATACCCGAATATGGACTACGTGCCGGGGATGTCGGTACTGTGGTAGAAACCTATCCGGGTGATGGCTTAGAAGTAGAGTTCGTGAGAGGATCCGGAATTACCCAGGCTCTCCTGACCTTAACTGAACAGGACCTTAGAAAGATAGATTCGCATGACCTTCTTTCTACACGGCGCTTAGCTCAAGTAGAGTGAAGTCTTTTTCCTCTTGCGGGACAGTTCCCGAACTTTTATTCGAGAAGAAACGATTAATACCGGTGATTCAGCAGTTGATCGTCTCACAGTTTGATTAACAACAAAATATCCAGTCTTAATAGGGTTTTAGATGACATCATGCGGTGGACTTGTTTACTCAGAAACATGATTGGTTTTCTTGCCTATCAGACCATACAGGAATACGCTCCATATTTCCCGTGTAAAATTCACCAGTCGTTCTTGGTCTGAGAAAAGCTGCGGATGGCTGCGAGCAAGGTCTGTAAACATATCGATATAGACCGTTAATGTCCCTATCGAAAGGTCGCTCCTGATACAACCTTTCTGCTGTCCCTCTTGGATGAATTTGGTGAATAACGGGTTGACCTCGTTTTTGTACAGAGACTCAATCATCTCCCTGACGTCGGGATCTTCTGCAAGCGCGGAATACAGCAATTCGCTGTTGTATAATTTCGCCATTTCGGTTTTGCTAATGATGATTTGCTCCAGTTTCTTTAAGAAAGGCAGTTCACTATCAAGGGTTTTACGGTATTTTGCCCAATGGTTTTCGATGAGGCCTTTAATCACCTCTCGAACCAGTCCCCCTTTATCTCCGAAGTGATTGTATATGGTTACTGGATTAGCACCGGCTTTTTCAGCTATCTCCGCAATACTTATCTTCTTAGTGCCATGAATGGTAAACAACTCTAAGGCTGCCCGTCTAATACTGTCTTTCTTTTGCTGCTTACGTCGCTGGTACCCGTCCATATTCCTTATCATACCATAAGCCCTAAATAATTTCAATAATATATATATAAATTATTGATTATATATAAAAGATATAATACTATGAAGTCAGGTTTGTGCGATATAGGTTTCATTAAAGGAGGTAACATGGGCATTATTATAAGGTTAATTGAATTCTTTCTAATTCCTATTGCTCTTGTTTCTCAGGGTCTGGCAGTTAATACACCGATACTGTTCAAGTTCTTGCCCGATTACCGGCGTATTTTTCGCCGGCTTTGGGAGCGACACAAGCACCCGATAAGCTGGCTTTGTCGCCCATTCTTCGGCCTTGTTTTCTGTTACGGGGCCATACTGCAAAGCTGGCCAATCATCTTGGCCGGTGTACTCGGCATGGGCAGCAGCTGGTTCTGGTTCCCCAAGTGGAAACATACTCCGGTATGGGCGGAGGACTTTATCAATAAAGAGTTCAAGGTATTGACGCCGGATAACCGCTGGGACCTAAAACGCGTGGTGCTGCCATCTATCGGAATGCCGCTGGGCCTGACTGGTTTGGCAGTTCTCTTGTGGTATCTTGACTACCCCTGGAACTGGGTGGGTATATTGGTGATGGTGATTGTCACCGTCCTCAAGATTATCTGGAGCGCTAAGCTGGAAGGAACTGTATTAAACCCGTTGACACGTATCGTTTTAATCGGGTTTGGTCTGGGAGCAATTATCGGAGCGTTCCTCTTTGTTTGGTATGGATAGTGGAAATGGAAAGTAAGGAACAATCGTCGCCAGAAAAGACATCCGCACTGGAAAATCCCTACTTCGAGGTGCAGGCTTATTGGGGCATGACCAAGCACATGGGCGGCTTGAAGGCCACCGAACATCTCGTTGAGTTGTGCCACGTAACCCATGATAAATATTTACTGATAGTCGGTTGCGGTGTGGGAGCAAAGAAATATGGCTGCCGGGTAGTCGGTGTCGACCTTTCAGCGAAGATGATTGACCGGGCAGAGGAAAGGGCAAAGAGAAGGGGCGTTGAGAACAAGGTTGAATTCACGATAGCCGACGCGCAAGACTTACCTTTCGAAG
>JAQULX010000219.1 GCA_028718465.1 Dehalococcoidales bacterium
GCGCTTGAAACTGAAATCCATGGGTATTGATATTGACAATCTGACCCCGGAGCAGGCGAAATATCTGGCCAGCTGGGAGCAGGGCACTTAGAACTGGAATGGACTTAATGAACTTATGGTATTAATAAGGAGTATTTGATGGCGAATTGTTTTAGTAGCTCACCTAAGTATCTTTTCACTTCAGAATCTGTCACTGAAGGACACCCGGACAAGATCTGCGACCAGATATCCGACAGCATTCTGGATGCTATTTTGAAGGATGATCCAACAGCGAGAGTAGCCTGTGAAACGGCGGTTACGAACGGTCTGGTAATCGTTATGGGTGAAATTACCACCAACACTTATGTGGAAATCCCTGAGATCGTGCGTAACACTGTCCGGGATATTGGCTACATCGATCCGGAATACGGCTTCGAATATAAGTCCTGCGGAGTTATGTCCTCTATCGGCAAGCAGTCTCCGGATATAGATCTGGGAGTAAGCAAGGCTCAGGAGTCCAGAGAGCCCGCCGGAACAGTGGATGATCTGGACAAGACCGGAGCCGGCGATCAGGGCATGATGGTGGGCTTTGCCTGCAACGAGACCCCGGAGATGATGCCGCTGCCTATCGCTCTGGCTCACCGGCTGGCCCTGCGCCTGGCGGAAGTCCGCAAGAAGAAAATTTTAAGCTACCTCAGGCCGGATGGGAAAACCCAGGTCACGGTCGAGTATCATTTCGGCCGCCCGGCCTTCATCCCCAGTATAGTTATCGGGGCGCAGCATAATCCCAATGTTACTACCGAGCAAATAACTAAAGATGTCATCGACCACGTCATCAAACCCATAGTGCCCTCCCAGTATATAACTGGCGAGACCAGATATTTCGTCAATGCTACGGGGCGCTTTGTGGTCGGCGGCCCTGTTTCCGACACCGGCTTTACCGGTCGGAAGATACTCGTAGATACCTATGGCGGCATGGCGCGCCATGGCGGTGGGGCTTTCTCAGGTAAAGATCCCACCAAGGTAGACCGGTCGGCCGCCTACATGGGACGCTATGTGGCCAAGAATGTGGTAGCCGCCGGGCTGGCTGACCGCTGTGAGATCCAGATTGCTTACGTGATCGGCGTTGCCCGCCCGCTTTCCGTCTCTATTGAAACATTTGAGACTGAAAAGGTCGATAACCAGGTTATCCTCGATCTTATCAATAAGCATTTCGACCTTCGACCGGAGGCGATCATACGCTATCTGGGTTTGCGCAATCCCATCTATAGACAGACAGCCTCCTACGGGCATTTCGGAAGGCTGGATATCGATCTCCCCTGGGAGAAAACCGATAAGGCGGAAATCTTGAAAAAGGAAGCCTTCAGCACCGGGACCGCACCTAAATAATATCCAAATAGTTTACAATTATAATATGGGAACAAAAAGGGAGCAGCCACTCCCTTTTTTCTTAATCATGTTATTGCGAGGCGCCGGATACCTTTTGGTTGACATCAGCGGCAATCCAGAAGCGTCTAATACCAACCTGGCCTTTGGTTTGCTTCGAGTATCACAGTACTCGCCATGACGTCCGGGGAGCCAGTACCGGCTGAAAAGAAACATTTCAATTGTGAGGTTAGTAAATATGAACAGGGCCAATCCTATCAAGTTCGGGACTGACGGCTGGAGAGCAGTGATAGCCCAGGACTTTACTTTTGACAATGTACGGATCTGCGCTCAGGGCGTGGCCGACTATCTGAATCAGTCCGGCCTGGCTGGAAAAGGACTGGTCATCGGTTATGATACCCGCTTTGCTTCAGAAGACTTCGCCGGGGCGGCAGCCGAGGTGGCTGCGGCAAATGGAATCAAGGTCTATCTGAGTCCCCATGCCATACCCACCCCGGAGGCCAGCTTCGCTACGGTGGACCGGGAGGCCGGGGCGGCTGTCGTTATCACAGCCAGCCATAACCCTGCGGGATACAACGGATTCAAAGTAAAATCTGCGGACGGCGCCAGCGCCCCCTCAGAAATGATAGAGGAAATTGAGAAGAATATCCGCCGCATTTTCGATTCCGGAGAAGTGAAACGGATGTCTCTGGCGGATGCACTGAAGAGCGGCCTGGTCCAGCAGGTCAGCTTCAACCCGCAGTATTTAAATAAAATGGCCGGGTTCATCGATCTGGACAGGATCAAAGAAAACGGGCTTAAGATCGTAGTAGACTCCATGTACGGTGCCGGCGCCGGCTATTTCAAGACCTTGCTGGATGGCGGTAAAACGAAGATTATCGAGATCAACAGTGAGCGCAATCCGTCCTTTCCCGGCATTAATCCGGAACCCATCGCTGTCAACCTGAAAAAACTTTCCGAAAGAGTCCTGGCAGAGAAAGCCAGCGTTGGAATTGCCACTGATGGCGATGCCGACCGTATTGGCATTATAGATGAAAGAGGGAATTTCGTAACCCAGTTGGAAGTGTACGCCCTGCTGGCATTGTATTTGCTGGAGGTCAGGGGGGAGCGGGGCGCTATTGTCAAGACAGTGACTGCGACCAGTATGCTCTACCGCCTGGGCGAGATATTCCAGGTGCCGGTTATCGAAACGCAGGTGGGCTTCAAATATGTGGCCCCGATCATGATCGAGAAAAACGCGCTGATAGGTGGTGAGGAAAGCGGCGGGTATGGTTTTCGCGGTCATGTTCCCGAAAGAGACGCTATCCTGGCAGGGCTCTATTTTCTTGATTTTATGGTCAGCTCCGGCAAGTCGCCTTCCCAACTGCTGGAATATCTTTTCAGCAAGGTCGGTCCTCATTACTATAACCGGCACGATTTCCATTTCCCCGAAGACCGGCGCCAGGTTATCATGGACCGGGTTAAACTGAAACCTGCGGCTATTGCCGGGTTGAAAGTGGTCCGCATGGATACCACGGACGGTTTCCGTTTTTTCCTGGAAGACAATTCCTGGCTTCTGGTGCGCTTCTCGGGCACTGAGCCCTTGCTGCGAATTTATGCCGAGGCCGGCAGTCCGGAGAGAGTGGAGACCATGCTCAGGTCCGGACAGGAAATGGCCGGGGTTTAATAACGGCTTTTGTCACTCGGTGTATAGCTTATTATGGAGGTCTGGCGATGGTAGAAAGAATTGACATTAATCTGGATGATCTGGGGATATACCGCAGGTTCGACCCTGATGATATGCTCAGGCATATCCGCAATTTCCCATCATTATGTGACCAGGCCTGGCAACAAGCCCGGGATTTCAGGCTGCCGGAGAAATACACACAGGTCAAAAAGGTCGTTATTCTGGGCATGGGGGGGTCAGCTATAGGCGGTGATCTTGTCTCCAGCCTGGCGGTCAACGAGTCCGGCATTCCGGTAATGGTCTGCCGGGACTATATTTTACCGCAATATGTTGATGATGAGACCCTGGTGATAGCCTCCAGCTATTCCGGCATGACCGAGGAGACCCTGTCTTCCTTCGAGCAAGGCTTCGATACCGAGGCCAAAATGCTGGCGATAACCACCGGTGGAAAGCTGCAGAGTCTCTGTGAAACAATGGGCGTACCGGTCTTTAACATCGATTACAGGTCTCAGCCCCGCGCCGCCCTCCCCTTCAGCTTCTTTACACTCCTGGCGATTTTGCAAAACCTGGGAATAATGCGGAATAAGGACCAGGAAGTCGCCGGTTCTCTGGAGGGCATGAATCGCATGAAGATAAGGATAGATTTCACCGTGCCTGAGACGGATAATCCGGCCAAGTCACTGGCCCGGAAGCTGGCCGGGCGTTTGCCCGTTATCTACGGGGCCGGGATCACCGGGGAAGTGGCTCATCGCTGGAAAACCCAGATCAATGAAAACAGCAAGACAATGTGCTTCTATGAAGTCTTCTCCGAGTTGAACCATAATGCCATCGTAGGCTACCGTTTCCCCGAAGATCTGGTACCGCAGACCATGGTAGTTCTGCTGGACTCCGACCTTCTGCATGAGCGAATCAGGCTTCGCTATAACATCACCTTGAAAATCCTGGAGCAGGCCGGGATCTATTCCCAGGTCTTGAAAGGAGAAGGGGCCGGCGCGTTGAGCCAGATGATGAGCCTGGTGCTGCTGGGCGACTATGTCAGCTATTATCTGGCTATATTGAACCATGAAGATCCCACCGCTATTCGACCGATAGAGTTCCTGAAAAGGAGTTTGGCGGAAACTTAAACGTAGTTGTTATCCTGGGAAAGGCTGCATGTCCTTAATATAGTATTGCGAGGCAAGCCTTAATACCGCTGGCCGGGGGCGACAGTATATGATTTGCAGTTCGCTGCACGCGATATGATAGCTGATGGACTTTAGCTGGTCCTTCAGTGCCCTGCCTCCCGGAGCATTTTCGTCAACAGCAGGCGGCCTCCTCCCACGGCTAACTGTTCTACCGGCACGGACTAGTAGCTGCTGGATACCACCTTCCTCTTCGCCCTGTGTATGGCAGCATCGATCTGTTCCATGGCGCCAGGAGGGAGAGCGATCTCAAAAGAGCACTGGATGCATCTTTTATAATAGCCGTCGATATCCCGGTCCACCAGCAAATCTCCTCCGCAACGCGGACATTTACTCAGCCGTAAAATATTGCCGGATATCCGGGTGAGAGCTTCTCTCATATGGAATTCACTCCAGGGCAAGGCAGCTTTGGGCTTTATTCTCAGCCAGAGATGGTTAAGAAGGACTACTCCCGAACGCCTCTGAAGCTCCTTCTTAAAATCATACCAGTTTTCATAAACCGTTAAATTGCCGTTCATTCTCTGCACTTGCAACTCCTTTTTCCGGATCGGCGTCATGTGAGGGTACCGGACCAGCTTATTAAACTATAGTTTATTAACAGTATAATCTCTCCAATCAGTTTTTTTATTCGCAGATTGGCTGATATTACTCGTAGGTTGTGCTTATAGTAATGCCCTGTATTCCCTTGACCTGCGCTTCCGTTATCACGGATAATAATGAGCATGGCAACGATCAAAACCAGTGAATATGATTATTTTTTACCGTCGGACCTGATTGCTCAGACTCCCATCGAGCCCCGCGATCATTCGCGGCTGCTGGTGGTAGACCGGGCGGACGGTTCGTTGACACACAGAAGGTTTTTTGAATTACCGGAGTACCTGCGAGCCGGGGATGTCCTGATATCCAATAACAGCCGGGTGATCAGGGCAAGATTATTTGCCGTCCGCGCCGACAACGGTAAAAGAATGGAGATACTCCTTCTGCATCGTCTCGAGCCCGATACCTGGGAGGCTTTGATCGGCTCCCGGAAGAGGGTTTATGCCGGGCTGCAAGCCGAAATGGAGGGTGATCCCCGGATCAAGGTCCAGGTAATCGAGTTGAAAGAGGCTGGAATCCGGGTAGTCCGGTTTTCCGATGAACTACCTTTGTCACAACTGGGGCAAGTCCCCCTGCCGCCTTATATCCATACCCCACTGGCCGACCCTGAGCGCTACCAGACGGTCTATGCCGAAAAAGAGGGCAGCGTGGCAGCTCCCACCGCCGGACTTCATTTCACGCCGGAACTGCTGGCGAGGATAAAGGAAATGGGCGTTCACTGCCTTT
>JAQULX010000220.1 GCA_028718465.1 Dehalococcoidales bacterium
AACCAGATCAATGGTAATCTGGAGCAGCTCTGGAAACTGGCGGATCGAAAAGCTATTTCGGTAACCCGAATTATGAGGCAATAACTATGCCTTCGGTAACAGTTTTATTTGACGCAACACGTACCCCTGAGATGATGATATTTGAACCTGATTGGCACTGTGCGCTTTCAAATCGCTTCAGGTATCCTGGCAACCCGATTTAGCAGGGCCAGTGCTGGTTGCCGGAACGATAAAGGTATGATACGGAAGTCCTCTGGCCGCTGTTGATTCCAGACAAGCCAGTTGTTATACTATTCATAGAACAAATGTATTTATCTCTTGATTAGTCCCCGATTTAGCATAACACGCATAACCATATTGGAGTTTTAGTGCCTCAATTTGAGATAGTTTCCGATTTTAAAATGACCGGCGACCAGCCCCAGGCAGTGGAAAAACTGGTGGCAGGCATTAATCAGGGTTATAAACAGCAAACCTTGCTGGGTGTTACCGGAAGCGGCAAGACCTTCACGATGGCAAACATCGTGGAAAAAGCCCAGCGGCCGGCGCTGGTGATGTGCCACAATAAGACCCTGGCGGCCCAGCTTTACAGCGAATTCAAGGAGTTTTTCCCCAATAATGCTGTCGAGTATTTTGTCAGCTATTATGATTACTATCAGCCGGAAGCCTATATTCCCCGTACCGATACCTATATAGAGAAGGAAAGTGAAATCAACGAGGAAATCGATAAATTGCGCCATGCTGCCACCAAAGCCCTGTTTCCCGGCGCGACACCCTGATTGTAGCCTCGGTCTCCTGCATCTACGGTTTGGGAGAGCAGGAGGAATACCGCAGCTTCATTCTCCCCCTGAAGAAGAATGAGACCTGCCTGAGGGCCAAGCTTCTTCGCCGGCTGGTGGATATGCAGTACCAGCGCAACGATATCGATTTTACCCGCGGACGGTTCCGTGTCCGCGGTGACACCCTGGAAATTCAGCCGGCCTACGAAGACACTGCTCTGCGGGTGGAGTTTTTTGGCGATACCATTGACCGCATAGTGCAAATAGACCCTTTGACAGGTGAAATCCTGGGAGAACGGGACGCGGTGGATATTTTTCCGGCCAAGCATTTTGTAACCTCGCAGGAGAAGCTTAAACTGGCGATTGAGAGTATCCGGGCAGAGTTGGAGGAACGCCTGGCGGAATTAAAAAAACAGGGCAAACTGCTGGAAGCCGCCCGCCTGGAGCAGCGCACCAACTTCGACCTGGAAATGCTTCAGGAAGCCGGGTATTGCCATGGAGTAGAAAACTATTCGCGCCATTTATCCCAGCGCTCGGCCGGAAGCACGCCGTGGACGCTGCTGGACTATTTCCCGGATGATTTTCTGCTGTTTGTCGATGAGTCCCACATGACTTTGCCCCAGGTCCGCGGGATGTATCACGGAGACCGCTCCCGAAAGGAAACCCTGGTGGAGTACGGGTTCCGTTTGCCTTCCGCACTTGACAACCGTCCTCTCAACTTCACCGAGTTTAATAAAAGGATCAACCAGGTGATCTACACCTCGGCTACTCCTTCGGAGTATGAATACACGCAGAGCAGCCAGATAGCCGAGCAACTGGTGCGCCCGACCGGCCTCCTGGAGCCCACTATCGAAATCAAGCCCACCAAAGGACAGATAGATGACCTGCTCGAGGAAATAAAGCAGAGAGTGGGAAAAAAGCAGCGCTCTCTGATCACAACCATGACCAAGAGAATGGCCGAGGAACTGGCGGACTATCTCCTGGAGATGGGGATAAAGACCCACTATCTCCACTCCGAGGTGGAAACCCTGGAAAGGGTGGAAATACTCCGCGACCTGCGGCTCGGAGTGTACGATGTGGTGGTAGGCATCAATTTGTTGAGGGAAGGCCTGGACCTGCCGGAGGTGAGCCTGGTGACCATCCTGGATGCGGACAAGGAAGGGTTCCTGCGCTCCAAAGGTTCTTTGATACAGACCATGGGCCGCGCCGCCCGCCATGTCGAAGGACACGTCATCATGTATGCCGATACGATCACTGTCTCCATGCACGAGGCGATCGAAGAAACCAGGCGCCGCCGCCAGGTGCAGGAAGAATATAACAAAGAACATGGAATTACCCCGCAGGGTATTCAAAAGGCTGTCAAGGATATTACTGAGCGTGTGACGGCCTCAGTAGCCGAAGAGAAGGCGGTTTATAATGCTGACAAACCGGCGAAAGGTCCGGCGACCAGGGATGAAGTGACCCGCCTGATCAAGGACCTGGAAGTCCAGATGAAACAGGCCGCCAAGAGCCTGGAGTTCGAGAAGGCGGCCCTTATCAGGGATCGAATAATGGAGCTGAGACGGGAGTTTGAATTCCTGGATATTGCCAGAGGCCCCGGCGGAAATGGGCGCAAAGGGGAGTGAAGTCCCTCACCATCTTTACGGCATTGTGAACTCCATAGCCTGACTCTGTGTCCTTTCTCGACCAGGGGATTATGGGCAAAAAGGGAACTGTCTTTACTTTCCTCCTTACACCGTGTTACCGAGGCGGTTGCCCTCCGCGACGGAGTCTTTGATGTAACTCAGCTTGCCGCAATCGCCGGCCAGGTATACTTCAGGCGCTTTGCCCTCATAAGCCTTCAGAAGGTCTTTCTCTGGCTCCGATCCCACTGCCAGAATTACAGTATCCGCGTGTACAGTTTGCCTGGAACCGTCTTTCAGCAGTATGTTTACGCCCCGGGGAACCACCTCTTCATATTTCACTTCCGTTAATACGGTCACCTGGTTCCGTTCCATCTTCTCCAAAGTAATCCACCTCAGCGGCAGGGACATTTCCGGCGCGACCTGGTCAGCGGTCTCCAGCACCGTCACTTTTCGGCCCCTCTCCGCCAGAAACACCGCCAGCTCGCAGCCCACCATCCCCCCACCCATCACCGCCACCCGTTTCCCCAGCGGCATCCAGATCCCGGATAACCTTCTGACCGTTCCCGGAGAAGCCAGGCTGCCGAACAATCTGGAGCCGAGCAAAATCATCAGCTTCTGCCCAATGTTGAGCTTGCGGGCGGCTTTGCCGCCAGTATTCCCGCCCAGCAGTTGCCGGAGATCATCGCCGTCGATAACATGGGCTGAAGAGATTCCGGGAATGGCTGGAAGATGCCTGACTGCACCGGTTGCCAGAATCAGCGCATCCGGCCTGATCCGGTCAATAGTCTCCGGGGTGACCGGTTCACCGCATTTTATCTCTACCTTTAGCCTCCTTAGCTGTCCGGTGAGAAATTTTATCAGGTCTTCATTCTCCCGGCGCACGACGGAGGCGAACCTCAACGAACCTCCCAGGAATCTCTCTTTTTCATACAGGATTACCCGGTGTCCCCTGAGGGCAGCGGTCCGGGCAGCTTCCAGTCCGGCCGGTCCGCCTCCCACCACGACTACCCATTTCTTTTTCTCCGGAAGCGCTGGAGCAGGTTCACTCTCTTTTCCGACCAAGGCATTGACGGAGCAACAAATATTGCCTCGGACAAAGATCTGGTGAACGCAGGAATAGCAATAAATACACCGGCGGATGTCCTCCTCAGAACCTTCCGCAATCTTGTGCGGCAATTCGAAATCGGCCAGCAGTGCCCTTCCCATGGCGATGAAGTCCGCCTCGCCCCGGCGTAAAAGCTGCTCTGCCGTATCGAGATCGATGCGGCCCACTGCGATCACAGGAATCTTCACATGCCCTTTGATTCCCCTTGCCAGGGGTATTAAATAATCCGGTGCGTTAACCAGGGGAGCTTCGGTAAAATGGTATCCGGCCGAGCCGCCATAGCCTGTCACATGGATGGCATCCACCCCGGCATTTTCTATCATGTCCGCTGTCTCCAGGGCTTCTTCCCGGGTGATGCCGTCTACAATCGAAAATTCCTGACCGTCCAGTCGGCACCACAGGGGATATTGCACCCCCACTGCTTTCCTGACCTCCCGGATGATTTCCAGCAAAAACCGGGCCCGTCCAGGCAAGCTCCCTCCATATTCATCCAGGCGTTTGTTATTGGATCGGGACAGGAACTGATTGATCAAATAACCGTGACCGGCATGAATTTCGACGCCGTCAATCCCGGCCGCTTTTGCTCTTTTCGCCGCCTCAGCAAATCGCTGTACGATTTGTTCTATCTCCGGAACGGTTAATTCGCGTGTGAGCCCCAGCTCTGCCGGGACAAGAGGAACCACCGAGGCCGAAACCGGTTCATGGCCGCCTGACAGGAACGGGGCGGCAATCCTTCCTCCATGCTGAAGCTGTATTCCCAATCTGGCTCCATTTTTATGGACAGCCTCAGCCAGTTCGCTTAATCCTGGTATGAATTTGTCTTCTGAGATACCTATCTGACGCGTCATTACTCTTCCGCGGGGATAGTCCACCGCCGCCACACCGGCGATCACCAGCCCCACCCCACCGCCGGCCCGTGCTGCATAATAGGCCTTTAGCCGGTCAGTGACCAGGCCGTCCCGCCCTGCCAGATATGTCCCCATGGGGGCCAGCACTATCCGGTTTTTCAGTTCCATCGACCCTATCCGGCCGGGGCTGAGGAGTGATTTATATTTCATATTCGCGTTACTCATGATCGTTTCCGCCTTGACAGATATTTAAGTCCTGTTCGGCATAGTGCATTCCCGGCTTGCTCATGAGGAAGATACAAAGCTTCATGCAGTGACAGACACGATAGAGTGCTATAGTTTCGCTGCCAGTCTGGCGGCGCTGAAAGTAGCCTGGGCAGCATTACCCGGCTGCATGCAATCTCCAATCGGATATATTTCCGGGACGATTCCCTTCAACTCACTGATCAGTTTATCGACCGGCTGTACGCCAACAGCCGATACCACTGTATCAGCCGGCACCGGAAATATTTCCCCTCCCCACCCAATCACCACCGAGTTATCGTTCAACTCCATAATATCCGCATTGAGATAGAGAGGAACACGAAGCTGTACCAGCCGCCTCAGCAGTCCCCTGAATGTGATCGGATCATCCGGGCCTTTTCGTCCGCCCAGTCCGCCGCGGCTTACCAGGGCGACCGGTCTGCCCTGTTCTGCCAGCCAGACGGCGATCTCAACGGCCGTCATGCTGCCTCCGATGACTGCAATATTACCGGCGGCTTCATCTTTTCGCCGGATAATTTCGTTGGCCGTAACTACATGGCTTCCACCGCAGCCCGGCAGATCCAGACCGGCCGGTAATGCTCCGGTAGCTATTATAGCAACCTGAGGCTTCAGGATTTCGACATCTTCCTTTGTGATTTCTTTATTCAGGGTAACCGGTACCTTCAACCTCTCCAGCGAACGTTTCAAAACATCAATAAAAGAAACATAGCTCTTCTTCCAGGGCAGCCCACAGGCCGCTTTCCACTGGCCGCCCAACTCGGAGTCTTTTTCAAACAGGGACACTTCATGCCCGATCAGTTTACACAATACCGCAGCCTCCATGCCGGCCGGCCCGCCGCCGATAACCATGATTCTTTTCGGTGAGCCGGACAAAACGACCTGAGCGGAG
>JAQULX010000221.1 GCA_028718465.1 Dehalococcoidales bacterium
AAATTTGTTCATAACCATTTCTACGATCGGATCGTGCCAGCCATTGTCAATAGACTCTTGAAAGATCCTGATTTTCTCAGTCCACCCGGGGTTGCCTCGCATGTAATGATAGATATGGCCCGGAGATGTTGACACGGTAGAAGTGCTCTTTACAGCGGTCAGAAGCAAGGGGTATTTCATTGAGTCGGCTTTATTTAATTCCATAATACCCTGTAAAACATTCTCACCTACTGAAGCATGGGTAAAAAATACTCTTTGTTTGGCAACTGCTTCGACTGTTGATTGAGGTTGGCTGTTATACCAGTCCCAGTTGACATGATTGATGATAATGTTCTGGCTGGGCTCTGTTGGAGCAGGGGATTGGGTAGCGATAGTATCCGGAGTGGTTGCAGGGGGCGCGGGGCTCGTTGTAGTAATCTGGGGAGCGGAGGTCCCTGGAGTTTGTACGGTCGTTGTGGGAAAAGGGCCTGTATTTACCGGCGGTGTGGGCCCCGTATTGTTGCATCCGGTAAGTAATATGATTAAACTTGCCAGACCTGAACCCAGCAAAATAAACAAGCCTGCTAATCTAGATCTCTTCATTATCGCTAACCAATTTTTTAATATTCTGGTTGAGGTGATGTAAACAGCGAACATCCAACCTCCGGTCTTGTTCAAATTACAGGTTTGGATATATTCCGTACAACAAGTATACAATGCCTGTCAAAATCCAGTCAACCAGGCCTCCGCGGGGTTGGCTCGTTCTTCCAGTCCCATTGCTGACCGGTTCCTGAATCCAGGAGGAAAACCCCTCTGTCCATACTGACACAAGTCAGTACCCGGTCCCCCTCTCCCCCTCCTCAATCATTAATCACTTCTTCCCCTCTCTCCTTCTTTAATCTTTAATCTTTTATCATCATTCCCTCCCCTCCCCACGAGGCGTTGAAATAACCGGGCATTTTGATTTACTATAAGTATACCTGAATGATTTACAGTTTGGCTGGAAGGGAGAATGAGATATAATGTACAACCGGTTAGTTGATCAACTTCGTGTCTCCTGGAAGGCCTCTCCCGATAAGCCGGATGAAACCCCCGAATCTACGCTTCGTGCGCTCTACTTTGCTGCCGCGGGTTCGCCGCTTTCTGTTCGGAGAGCTCTGACAGAACCGCTGCCGGAACTCGATAGCGAGTCCTTACAGAGTCTGAAAAACCTTGTGGAACAACGCTGCAAAGGGATTCCGCTGGCATATCTGACAGAACGGCAGCAATTCATGGAAATAGAAATGCTGGCCGGGCCCGAAGCTTTGATACCCCGAATAGAAACTGAACTATTAGGCTACGAGACACTTTCGATTGTAAAGTCACTCTCCAGCGCCGGCAGAGCAGTGACGCTGATCGACGTTTGTACAGGCTCAGGAAATATCGCTCTGGGAGTGGCAGTGCATGCCCCTCAATGCCGGGCATTCGCCTCGGATTTATCTTCAGAAGCAATAGGTCTGGCCCGGAAAAACGCCGCTTTTCTCGGGATTGAAAAAAGGGTCCAGTTTAGAATTGGGGATCTTTTTGAGCCTTTTCGATCAGAAGAATTCCTGGGGAAGGCTGATGTAGTTAGCTGTAATCCCCCTTATATCTCATCAATGAAAGTCCCCGCTCTCCATCCTGAAATATCACTTTACGAGCCTCATCTGGCATTCGATGGCGGCCCTTATGGATTTACTATCCTGACTCGTTTGATCAAAGAGGCGCCTCTTTTCCTGAAACATAACTCATTCTTATGTATAGAGGTTGGACTCGGTCAGGGGCCATTTGTGGCTCGCATGTTGAAAAAAACGCCTCAATACAGGAGTGTTCGCGAGATAGTTGACAGCAACTCTGAAGTACGGGTACTGGTCGCCGGGACATAGTCCCATGAAGGTGAGTTTATTTATTGAGCTTATGCAGGTCGAAAATTATTCTTAACCCGTACGTCTGTTTTGCCTGTCGCCTGCCCGCTTTTCTCCGAGCCTTTTTATTTGTAAATACAGCACGATAATGCCGAACACGGAGATAAGAAACACCAGACCGATTTCAGTAAATAAAATAGCCTGGTTGTACTCAACAAACCTGACAGCTCCATTCTCTGCAATGACAAGCATTTGAATCAGCCAGCCAATGGCTAAAGCGATCAGCAAGATATGACTGGCAATTACAACCAGTGCAAATCTGATTCGTCTCCCGAATAGCAAATTTCTATTCCTTTCCCTTTGAGATATGTTGATTTGCCCGGCTCTAAAGCCCTGATAATCAGGTCGATTCTACTGTGTGGAAGGTATAATCAATAGTATCTCAAGCGTACCATCTATTTCAAT
This sequence comes from Dehalococcoidales bacterium, assembly GCA_028718465.1. Next base: position 2,328 of record JAQULX010000221.1, read on the forward strand.
TTATTTGTTATTTATAGTCCGGCTACTGGCTGTATTCCCCATTACTCATCTTTTTCCGGTAGATAAAGACAATTCCTGTTACAATCAAGATGAAGACGAAGGCCCCACCGATCAGTTTAGCCAGCAGTGACAGGCTGAACTCTTTATCTTCCGGGTTAACTGGCGGAGCTGGTACGCTGGCAGCCCAATTATAATCAGTGACAGCTTCCTCTGAAGAATTATCTTCCAGTAAACCCTGGTCCGAAGAGATGATGGAGCTATCGTCCGCGGGACTGATATGGGCAACAATGAAATAGCTGGAGAAGGTGCTGACTTTCGTTTGAATAGTCTGGCTATAGGTATTAATAACACTGTCCAATTCCACCAGTTCACCGGTTGGATCGTCCCAGGTAGCTATTTTAAGATCATTGATGTTCACCCCTTCGGGTATTTGAGATTGTTCATATCTTATGGTCAAATCCGCCGGAGGGTCAATCATTATACCTCCGGGTTCTATGCTGTAATTCTGTCCTATTTTGATTATCTGCTCGGGCAAGTCCCGGTCTTGCGGCAAATCTACAATCGCTATTTGATCCAGCACTTGCTCCTCGAATGCCGCCACTTCGGTATCTTGTCGAACAACCATCTCAACCAGACTATCTTTTGATAAAGCTATAACATCCTGTTTAAACATACCCTTGCTGTCTACAAAACCGGGTGGGGCGGTTGCCGCCGGAGGTCGGGACACTGAACTCCTTCTGCTTGCTGGTTTCTTGTTGACTATGATGTTAATATTTTCTGAATCTACCTGGCTTCCGTCGGTCACTTCAAAGCAAATTTCCTGGAACAGTCCTGCTTGCCCTGAATCCGGTGTCCACGAGAAAATACGTTTTGAGGCATCGAACGAAGCCCCTGGAGGTAAATTTGAAGCAGAATATGTTAATGGATCTCCGTCTGCATCCTGGGCGGATATCGTGAAAGCCAACCGTTTTCCTTCTTGAACAGACTTGTTACCGATAGCCGCAAGTACAGGCGCCTGGTTTATCATGACGGTCCCGTTGATCAGATTAACCGGAATCGACTGCCCGTTAATATCTCCCACATCGACGTCCGATAAGGTGATTGTGCTGATCCCACCATTCGATTTAGCGGTCATTTGAATAGCCGCGATAGTACCTGAAGTGGAAACTGTATTTCCCGGGCTCATGATAACCCCGAATATATCGGATATCTTGCCAAGGTCATTATCAATCGTCCCGTGATAAAAAAAGGTATTGGCTCCATTCTGTTTCAACAAGTTGCCCTCGGTAACGCTTTGAGCAGTAACCAGGTCAGGATCAAAAGAAATGGAGAACTGAGCTCCGGCGATGGAGACAGCCGGGTCTATATCAATATTAATCGTAAATGACCCGCCGTGTTCAATGGTGTTTTCCGGAGCGGATACAGTGACGCCGGTAATATCGGCGGCAAATAGAGTACCGGGATGCCCTAAAGCCAAAATCGCCGCCAGTAACAGGACAATAATCCTGAAATGATTCTGCCTGAATGTGCTGTAGGTAATTGAACTCTGAAGACTGCGCGGGCGATTTTTTGTTTTTGCTGTATCAATAAATATATTCTTCATTCTCGTCCCCGTTGTTTTATACACTTAAATACACTAAATTTTACTTAAACCCAATTCTTATTACAATGAGCTAATGGTAATGCCTGGATGATACTAACGTAATATAATGCAGCGCCATCACCATGCGATAAGCCGATTACCATATTCCGGAAAGCCGACTGGTTTCTGTTCACCGTTCTATCCTGATAACTTGCTTTGAACCAGGCCATTTCAATAAGGAATTTAGCCGGGAAATATTTGTCCCTAACCTTTCGATAACTTTTTCGTTTTAAATTAAAGGGCCAAAAAAAGTAACGCCAGGAAAATATTGGTCCTTAACGACACTGGCAGGTTGGTTGCCCCGCTTCTTGCTTTTTGTCCCTGGGTCTCTTACTCTACCGCTGACCGTTAAACAAAATGGTTTAGTCCGGAGTCAATGTCCGGGCAAGAGGCATCCGGTTGATCAGCGTCAGGGTAATCGCTATCTTTAACTCAATATGATAATATCAGTATAATGGCAAAGGGATAGGCAATAACGATAAGTTATAAAAGACGCATGAAATATATGCCAGTCTGTCATGCTGGAGGCCTCGGACGGAATACCTTAATACCCTCGCCGAAGGCGAGACGGAATAGCGGGAGACCCTTTAGGGTGCCCCGAAGCATCTCAGGGTGGGGCTGAATTAATCAGGCATTTTTTATTACGTGATATATAGTTGCATATTCACCAATCATAGGTGTAGTGATATTTAAAGGGATCGGCTTGAGGCTTCCGTACTGCTTAAGACCGGATAATCACAGTACTTCCGGTGTCGTTCTTAATTCTGGCAAGCTTTTAAGTGTTATATGGATTGAGAGATGGTAATACGACAGATATTTAACAAATTCCCAATCTTCTCCGACGTTAGCGGGAAACCGGATATTCTCAAAATTATCACCGTGGTGTCCCCGGCCCTGTTTATTCTGCTCTTTGAGGTATTGAGGCAATTAATACACAATGAGGCTTCTTCGATAGTTGCAGATACCCTGCCTGTATTTTCAGTCGTCATCCTTGCTGCCTCCTTCTACCTGCTCGTGTTCTATCTAATGGAAAGTAAACGAAGAGAGGACATTCGATATAACCGGGAATTGCGTATTCTTTATGAGATTGGTCTAACGATAAACGGGTCCCTGAACATGGATGTTCTGCTGCCTCACACCATGGAAAAATTAATACAGGTTACCGGGGCTGACTCCGGCGATTTGTTTCTCGTCAATGAAAAAAACCGTGAACTATCGTACACACTGCATGTCGGAATGTTGCCGGAAGCATCCGGACCGGACTCGGGTACGCTGACATGCGATGGACTCGTCGGTGAAGCAGCCAGGTCGAATAAACCGATTATAATTCAGGACCTGAAAAATTCCGGGAGTGCTCTCAATACTACCTTGCCGGTAACCGGATTCAGGTCTCTGGCTGCGGTGCCCCTGAGGTCCAGGAACGGTACTGCGGGAGTTTTCGCTCTTTTCAGTCTCAAGCCCGGCTACTTCAAATTG
>JAQULX010000222.1 GCA_028718465.1 Dehalococcoidales bacterium
GCCCCGCCGGGGTGGTGATCATCAATGAGACCATCCTGCCCTTCACTGAAGGCGAAGTCTCCGAAAGGATCACCGTCCAGGTACAGGACAGCCAGGGCGTTCCGCTCAAAGTGACCGCTACCCTGGCAGTCAGCCTGACCTCTACTCCCGGTTCTACCGGCCGGTTTGCCCTTAATGCCAGCGGTCTGCCGCTGGTCGATTCCGTCACCATTCTGCCCGGAACCAGTTCCGCCGGCTTCTACTACACCAACAGCGCCGCCGGAGACTATACCATTACCGCCGCCTCGGACGGGCTGACAGCAGACTCAAAGGATGTGACCGTCAATACTAAACCGGCCCCGGCGGACCGGATTGCGGTCATAACCGGCGATGAGATAACCGTCAAGATAGGGACGGTATCGGGCAGAATCACCATCCAGCTTCAGAGAGATGGAACGCCTATCAAAGTGAAAACTCCTGCCCTGATTACCCTGTCCGTCGATGCCGGCAGTTTCAGCAAGAACGGCAACGGGCTGCCGGTGATCAGCAGTGTCACCGTTCTGCCCGGCACCAGCACTGCCAGCTTCTACTACAAGGCCCCGAATGCGGCCGGCGAACAGACCATCACGGTTTCCGGAGATGGATTCGAATCGGCTGCCATTACAGTTACAGTAATCGAGTAATACTCCCCGCCGCACGGGGGTGGGCGGACGACAACGTCCGCCCACCCCCGTGGCAAATACCGATGATAGTGAAGTTGATAATGATACCCTGGTAGTGACGGTAGACAGGAGAGGTACCAGCCCGGTTTATAGTGGAGATTCGTATTTATTGAATGATCTGGATAGTTTCGGATGTCCGGTCATCCCGTGGCAATTGCGTTCTTAACGCCAACCGACCGCCAGGCAAGCCGGTAATTCAATTAGAGCCTCTAATTTCCCCGTTGATGCTGTCCAGCGGAATAGCCCTGTACTGGATGGTTTTTCCCACAGAGCTTATCTTGATAACTGCCACTGCATTACCCTCCGGGTCAGACTCTACCAGCGTAAAAACATCCGGGTCGTTTACATCGTCGTACCCGAAGTCTACTATCGTATTACCGTTATCCAGCCGGTATACACTGCATACTGCGCCGGCAAAAAGATCGGGCGTATGACGGTACTCCCACACTTTCCTGGCTTCCATAGTGTCGAAGTTAAGCTCCAGTTCCAGTCCCCGGGAGTATTGCCCGCCTTCTGATTCAGGCCTGAAGTTGCCGTTATCGAAAAGCAGGATATTCCCATTGGGCAGCGCTTTGGCGGTGTGCTGATGGTAGAACCTGTCAGATGGATTGGGGAAGGTAAAGTCGCTCTCTGGCCCACCAAGCCGCCAGGCAATACCGGAGAAGTCCGGTTTGATTGCACTAACCTGGTTCAAATGCCGGTGTGATACCAGAATATTACCATCGGCAGTAACATCCAGGGAGTTGCTGTGGGTCCAGTCCTCTGCCTGTCCTTCATACTCGTTATCACAGCCCCTCCAAAAAAAACCTCCGGTTGTGTCAGAGAATTCAGTGCGCTCTCCGGCCGGATCCATGATATCAAAAAAGCTTACAAGGCGGGTTACCCTTCCCGCATCAATATCCCACTCTTCTATGGTATCCCCTGTTTTCAAGCGATCCTCTCCATTGATATTAACCGTACGGATTTCGCTTCCCAAAGTCCACACCTTGTTGTCCGGCCGCAAAAATACCTCGTGATGCCATCGTCCATGCGGTTCGCATGTCGTTCCATCGCCCATTATATCCCTGACAGAGTTCAATAACTCGCCATCAGGCGCAATTTTATTCATTGCCCAACCTTCAACATCACCAAGTTCGTTAAAGACCAGGTTGTAATCTTCATCCTGGGCCATGGTGAAGACCCGGCGGTCATGTTCAAAGTACCATACCACCTCGGCATCCTGATCAATAGCCACAATGCCTGTAAAATCGTCATCATTAAAGTCCAGCAGGGTAAGGTCATTAGTGGGCTTTCCCTGAACAAGGTCAAATCTGGCATCCCGCAGTCCTTCGGGCAGAGGTCCGGTTTGGAAGGTTCCCTGGTGCTGAAGTACCGGAGATGTACCATCAAGTTGCCGCAGGAATACCTTGAAATGATAATCGGTTTCCGCCCGCAGCCGCATGATCTGAATTGAGAAGTTGCCGCCTTCGGCAGGAGACGGCCCAGTGATGAAAGATGCGCCGCCCTGGCTCCAATACTCCACCATTACCTCGCCAGGAGCCTCGACAGAGCCTTCGATACGGGCAATCAGGCTGTTTTCACGATCTACAGTGGCTGTCACGTCAGGCAGATAAGTGGGCAGGGGTGTTTGTGCAATTGCATTACCGGGTATCGCTGTCAGGATTGAGAAGCCTGCCACAAGTATGATTAATATTTTTGATATAACCAGCATGAACAGACGTTTCCTGCTAAACTTATATGGTTTCATTTGAATAATCCTTTATGCACCTTTCCTGAATATTGCCCGAAGCCGGCACCAGCATTTTCATTCTATTTCTTCACTTCTTTTATTCAATCCATGGTTATACATATCCATCTTGCATAATTTGTTGGGTTTGATTTCAATTTGTACCAAGAATTATGAGAGATTGGACTAATGCCAAATACGACATTACTGTCAATAGCAACAATTGAATTTTAAATATTCCCGCCTAAAAGCTAACCCTCCGGTGTTGTTGCGCTATGAAATCCATGCACATCCGGAGGGCTGCTCCTGTTTCCATCTTCTTTTTTACTTTTTGGTAAAGCCGTTCCCGCATTGAAAATACATACAGGACTTTGGCTTCACTATTTTATGCCGCCGGATTTATATCTATTCCTCATGAAAACAATAACTGTATTTGCATCCCATCAGCTACGGATTGTTTTGTTCGCCAGTCTGGTTGCTGCCAGTCTGATTGCTGTTGGGGCCTTTAGTTTTGGTCCAGCGTTCCACAAGCTGACCAGCAGCCTTGCGACCACCCAGACCAAAAGCAATGGCAGCGGCCACCGCAATAGCTCCCAGCATCAGACCAAAGGCCAGCAAAATAATATCATTGGCAAATCCCATAGCACGTAATCCGATCGCGACGGCCAGGATAATAATGAATACTCTAACCAGTGCAGCCGTGGTTGAAGACCGGCCGCCTGATTGAAGTATGCGTGCTATCATATTAGCGACGAAGATACCAACAGCGATAATTATTACGCCGAAAATAACCTGAGCCAGGAAAGTGGTAAGACCGGCAATTAATTCATTCAAAACAGTAAAGCCGAGTATATCGGCGGCCATGACTATCGCCAGAAGCATAATGGCCACCATAATGATATAGCCGACGATGCTGGAAGGTGAGCCGGCCCCTTCACTAACATTCTGGGCCAGCCCCAGTTTAACCGGGACCTCATTAAAGCGGATGCGTGTCAGGAGACCGGTTATCCAGCGGGCTGCCAGACGGGCCACTAAATAGAAGACAACGAGTATAATTACCGCGGCCAGAATATTGGGAATAGCCGCAAATATCTTGACAAACAACTCCTGGATTGAGGTCAGAACTCCCTGTAAGCCCAGTATCTGGAGTATGGCCAGAATAAACAATATCCAGACTATCCAGAAAACAGCCGTACCCGTACCGTTAGCTATTGGATATTGACCTTCCTTGCCCATCCTTCGATCAATTCCCGTGGCTTTAACCAGCCTGCGGGCCAGATTACGGAATACTTTAGCGAAAATCCAGGCCAGGAGTAACAGAAGCAGGGCTGCCAATACCTTGGGCAGGTACGTTAAAATTGAAGTGAAGAAATCTCTTAAAGGATCAATGAATAATTCATTCCAGTTCATTTAGTCAGCCTCCTTTTGATTAGTTTCCGGATATCCATTTCTTGAAAATTTAGATCTATCTGAGGAATAGAATCTAAACTAACTCTAAGGCCGGGTATCGTATCTTTATTACATCGATCACCTCCTCTTCGCATACTAACAAAATTAATATTCTGCTAAGGCAGGTTTCTGTAATCTATGAGTAAAAATCTTTTGGGCGGAAAATGGTTTAAGGCAAGTAAACCAAAGACCATAATTAGATTATACTCGGAAAACACAATCCCGGTATTAACTTTGAAATAATCCCTGAATTGTATTAACTCCGCATATCAGGCAGATGTAAAGATTGAAAAACCGAAAATAAAAACCCCATTCCGAGGCACGGGCCTCCTATTACCATTATAGGCTTACTTTAGTGGCTTTGTTTTTATTAACTATAGTATAGCCAGTTCAAATATAATGTCAATGGTAGAATATATGGTGAGGCCAAGGTGTCAACAGGGATTCCTTATCAAACACTCTCACTTCAGGGGATAAACAAGATTATGTAATTCAACAGAATATCGCCGGCTACAGGCGCATACTTTGAAACACAAGCGCTCTTTATATAAAATTTAGAATATTAAAGAGCATCGATTATAATGGTGAAGGGCATCCGGTTTAAACAGATGCCCTTTATGCTTCAAATACGCCAAAATCTGTCCAAGTTGGATTAGTTATTCCAGATAATGTGGTCAAAGTCGAAAATGAGGCCAAAATCGCAAACCTGCTTGAGAAGGTGATTGAGTGGTTGTAAACAGAAAATGGGAATTGAGAATTTTAAAAACGATTCTATGGATATATATCATCCTTTGTCTGATAATTGCCGGCCTGAATTATGGTTATGCCGCTCGAGCCAACCCCGAAACAGCCTCATCTATTACTGAATTCTGGCACTTTTATGAAAATTGGATAAAAACGTTCTTTATCATCATCTGCGGCTTTTTAACTCTCAGGATCATAGGGTCCAATCGTTCCACGATGAGGGAAAAGAACATCATTGGCTTTATAATAGCAGCATTAGCAGTTCATATCGCCGGTCCGATACTCCTTAATAATAAAGAACTATATTTTTTCGCGATGCCGCTGCCGTGGACAACAACGCCTTTACAATTACTCTATCCTGAATCTTCCTTTTTCATCACCCGCTTCCCTATCTGGGGCGCTGCGGGCATATCAGCCACACTCATATTTTATGTAGGTATAAGCGTTGTAGTTTTCGCAGGAACTTTTTTATCCGGCAGGCGCTGGCAATGCTCGACCTTATGCCTGTTTAACGGCTTTGCTGCGGAAGTGTTCGCACCGGCAATCCCCCTGGTGGGTAAAAGTAAAAAATTGACACCAAAATCTATTGGATTTTTTTCGATATTAAAATGGTTGTTTTTATCACTGGCTTTATTCTTCACAGTGTGGTGGATACTCTTGTTATCAGGCGTGCCTTTAGCCAGTGATTTTCAATTAATCACTCATGTTACGGCTATAGTAAGGTTTTGGAATTTATGTAATTCAGCCAGGCTGGCTTTTAAAGCCTGCAAATAAAGTTTAGCTTTTAAAGCGAAATGATTAAGCCTGGTATTGCACTTTAACAATT
>JAQULX010000223.1 GCA_028718465.1 Dehalococcoidales bacterium
TTACGATCTTGTTATTGCGGCAGTTCATCGCAAGTATGACTACAGCGTTTACAGATATGCGCCGGTAGTAATTTCCGTCGATGTGGCGAGAGAGGGCGACGACAGAAGCGTAATCGGCGTTAGACAGGGAGTAATGCTTCACGAAATAAAGGTTTTTAGAAAACTCGATACGACTGAATTAACAGCGCAAGTGGTTTATGTCTACAATGAATGGAAGAAGAAGGGTGCAGTACAGGCTATATTTGTAGATGGTGTGGGCATTGGGGGCGGAGTGATCGACCAGTTGAGGCGGGCTGGATTGAGGCACTTGGTATGGGATGTTCAGTCGAATGCGGCGCCGACGCGAAGTAAAAAATATATGAACAAACGCGCTGAGATGTGGGCTGATTGTAAAGAATGGCTTAAAATCGCGTCGATACCAGACAATAAAGAACTGATAAACGATTTGACAAATCCTGAATTTGAGATCGACGAGAACTCCGGGAAACTGAAAATTGAGTCGAAAAAGCACATGAAGGAATCCAGACATCTGCCATCATCTGACTGTGCCGATATGCTTGTATACTCGTTTTATATGCCAGTTGCAAGCGAATATGAGGAGTCAAGATACGACACGGGTGCAGATTATAGTGGCGTCAACGATATGGTTGGTGATAAGGCATCTGGTGGCGCAAGTAAATGGACGGGGTATTGAGAATGAATATGCCAGTCGATGAAAACGTGGTTGACATAGAACTTGAGCCGGATGAAGTTAAACTGCGCGGTTCGGAAGCCAATCAAGAGGTAAACCAGCTTGACGCCTACCTTGAAGCTATGAACGCCGCCGATGGCCTGTCCGATGAACTTCTCGACATTATCGGCCAGCGAGTCGTAAGGGATTATGAAATAGACCTTAAGAGCCGCGAAAGCTGGGAAAACGACAACAAAGACTGGCTTAAACTGGCGAAATTAATCCGCGAACACAAGACTGAACCTTGGCCAAATGCAGCCTCAATCAAATATCCTCTTATTACGCAAGCAGCACTACAGTTTGCATCACGCGCATACCCAGCAATAATTCAGGATAATGCCATAGTAAAGGGGAGAGTGGTGGGGCATGATCCTGATGGCACAAAGGCCGCAAGAGCGCAGCGTATTGGCGAGCACATGAGTTACCAATACACCGATGAAATTGAGTATTGGGAAGAAGAAACAGATGCCATGATGATGATATTGGCTATTGTCGGATTGGCATATCGCAAGACATATCGCAATAAAACAGAAGAGTGCAATGAATCTGAATTTGTCAGTGCCGAAGACGTGGTTGTTAATTATTGGGCAAAAAGCAATCTCGACAAAGTACAGCGCATAACACACGTATACGAACTTTCCCCAAACGAAGTAACCGAAATGGAGAACGCAGGAGCATTTCTAAGGATAGCCTATGTCAGACCTGGAGACACCGAAAAAATAGACAATCAAGATGAAGATGCGCCATATACTTTTCTCGAACAACACCGATATTGGGATTTGGACAACGACGGGTATAAAGAGCCGTATGTAATTACTGTGTATAAAGATACAAAGAAAGTTGTGAGAATAACGGCAAGATATGATGAAAAAGGTATTATACGCGACGCAGATGGAGACATAATTAAAATCAAACCGGTAAATTACTTCACAAAATATTATTTCATACCATCCGCTGACGGGTCGTTCTATCCAATAGGCTTCGGGCAATTACTCGGCCCCGGAAATGAAACGATCAACACGATAATCAATCAACTTCTGGATGCTGGAACAAAGGCAAACACCGGGGGCGGTTTTATTGATTCGCGTGTCAATATCGAGGGACAGCGGAAAAGCGGCAACCTTACGTTCAAGCTCGGTGAATACAAGAAAGTGCAACTCGATAGCGACGACATTCTCAAGATGATTTTTGACTTGCCAATTAAGGAACCGTCGCAGGTGTTGTTCATGCTCCTTGAGCTTATGGTAAAGTCGCAGGAAAAACTTTCCTCTGTGGCAGAAATATTTACCGGTCAGCAACCGGTCGCCGGAACGCCCGCAACAACTACGCTTGCCGCCATTGAGCAGGGCATGAAAGTATTCTCTTCAATTTATAAGCGCATCCATCATTCATTAAAATCAGAATTTATCAAAATGATGCGGCTAAACAGGTTATACCTGCCAGATAAAGTGTATTTCAACGTTCTCGACAATCCAAAATCAATCGCAAGGGCAGATTATGACGATGATGATTGCGATGTTGTGCCGGTAAGCAATCCCAATGAAGTCACCGACACCATGCGGCTACTTACTGCTGAATCACTGACGCAACTCAAGGGGCAAGGATTAAACGACGAAGAAATAACACGACGGTATCTTGAGGCTCTGCATGTGCCGGACATCGACAAAATTATGGCAAAACAGGAAGATCAAGGCCCAAGTCCCGAATTTCAGATAGAAATGAAAAAACTCGAACTCGAACAACAGCGAATAGACATTGAGAAGGAAAAGTTGGAACTCGAAAGACTAAAAACAAAGGTTGAAGCCATAAAGGGTCTTGCCGAAGCCGAAGCAAAAGAAGCTGGTTCACAAATAGATGCCTATAAAGCAGAAGTAAAAGCTCTGGAATTGGAATTAAAAGCGAAAGGACAAGAGAATGGCAGTGGAGAAGGACAGTTGGGAAGTGTGGCTGGTCAATCCGGTAACAATGGAATTCCTGAACCGGTGCAGCCTGTTGCTGGAACAGAAGAAGGAAGCCCAGGCACGGGGGAGATACCTCAACAGGAATTCGGCGGATAATACGCTGGCTCTATCTTCCGAAGCAGTAGGGTATTGCGAAGGAGTGCAGGCAGTGCTTGACATTAAACCGTATAGCGAAAAAGAAGAAAGCGAGATCGAACAATGAAAGTTATTCCTGCCGGGCATAGAATCCTTGTTCTGCCCGATAAAGTGGACGAAACAACAGAGGGCGGACTGTATAAGCCCGACGAAACACGCCAACGCGAACAGTTGGCTATTGTAACGGGTGTAGTGGTTGCGGTCGGCCCTACAGCATGGAAAGACATGCACGACGGAAAACCGTGGGCAGAAGTAGGCGACAGGATAGTATTCCAGCAATACGGCGGTTTCGTATTCACTGACACAGAGACGCATACACAATATCGAGCGCTCAATGATGATGATGTCATACTTATTCTCAAAGACGAAGAGAGGAGTAACAGAGATGCGTAATAATACCGAAGTTGTAACGGAAGACACTGTTGATGTCGAAACCGATGTGGAAAACGGCGCAGAAGACGCTTCCGATAACACGACCGAAGAGCAGGAGTCGCAGGAATCGCAGGAAATACAGGAGCTTGGCAGGGCTATCGGTTGGGTTCCAAAGGAAGATTATGTCGGCAACGAAAACGAATGGGTAAGCGCCAGTGATTTTATTAAAAACGCTGGATTGGTTGCGAGAAAACAGAAGATAACCAATCATCGACTCGAACAGACGATTGAGGAAATGCGGCGTGACGTAAAGAAAACGCTTGAATATCAGAATTCTATTGCGGCCTAAGAAATACAGCGGTTGAAAGACGAACTCAACGCCGCGAAAGAAGACGCTATCAAAGAAGGCGATGTTGAGGGCGTAAAAAAAATAGACGCGCAGCTCGATGACCTCGAAGAAAAAGAGGAATCGGGTAGTGCTGACCAATTACCGCCGGAATACGAAGAGTGGCATAAAAATAATCCGTGGTATGGTGGGACTTCTACAGAAGATAAACGCCTGACGCGCATTGCTGAGGCCATAGCAGCCGAATATGAAGGCTCAAACATGACGCCCAAACAAGTGTATGACGAAATCGACAAAGAAATAGCGGAGATACGCAACATGAAAAAGAAGACTCAAGAAAAACCAAAAACAAGAGTATCCGATGTGGCGGGCGCCGGGGTAAAATTAAGAACAACCGGAGATAAACAACGATTTACCATCAATGATCTGACTTTTGAGCAGCGCACCGTGGCGAAAAACATGGTGGCTAAGGGTTTCTTTAAGAACGAACAAGAGTATGTCGATTCATTAGCGGCATCCATTAACGGAGGTAAGTAACCATGACATTCCAAAGAGGGCATCGCCCATACAATAAAATAGAGAGCGTAACAAAACCGGACGATTCCAAAGCAACTGACGCTCCGGCAAGAGATACAGAGACAACTCCGGTGGTTGAAGCAAAGACCGAACCGGAACAGACACCCGTTGTACATAAAGAGCGACCTAAACGCATTCCCTTACACAGACAGGCAAAAGAAGCAGTGCCACAGCGCGAAGGATTCCATAGACGGTGGGTTACTGAAAGACCAACCGGGCATTACAAGGATAGAATTAAAAAATTCCAAGATGCCGGGTATACCATTGTCCATGAGCCTGGGCTGTCGGACAGAGAAAGAGGAATTGAAAGGCCGTCACAGATTGATAGTATGACGGCTATGCCTGGACGTGATGGAACGCGACGTGTATTAATGGAAATACCTAAAGAGTATTACGCTCAGGATCAGGCTGATAAGCAGGCGATCCTTGACGAGCAGGAAAAGAAACGGGTAACACCCGATATTCCAAACAGATATGGCGGTATTCAAATTGAACATTAAGGAGTTTAGTAATGGCTAATGTAAGCAGAATTAACGGATTCGTGCCGTATGGAACTGTTGGCAGTTCTTCATATACCGGCCAGAGCGTCCTGTGCTATAAGGAGGCGGGTACGACCGTTACAAACGATTTGTTTGTTGGCGATCCCGTCGTTCTTTCCGGCACCGGCGACGCCGACGGCATTCCTTCGGTTACGAAATGCACACTCGCAAGTGGCAATCCCATTTGGGGTGTCGTTACCGGCGTGAAGCTTGATCCCGACCACAGAGATCGTGCGACATGGATTGATGGCGCCGATGATGGTTATGTCATGGTGGATTGTAGTCTCGATACAATCTATTTAGCGCAGATTGATGAGGCTATTGCAATCACCGAAATCGGTAAAAACTGTATCGCCATTCAGACTGCCGCTGGAAGTCGTACTGCCGGTACATCTGGCATTGAAATCGACGGGACTATGGCCAACGGTGCAAACGATATGTGGAAGCTCATCGGCTTCCCGCGCGTAGCCGACAACACGGTCAATGCGACATACAACAAGGGATTGGTCATTATCAACAATCCGCAGCGTATTCTCGATGCCGCTGGTGTCTAATCACCCCATTATGAAAGGTGATTGAATAAAACATTAACGCAACAAATAATAAGGAGTTTTTATAATGGGTGTTATTACAACCAGTCATTTTGCGGAACTTCTGTGGCCGGGAATCAAAGCCATCTATGGTGCAGAATACGCTGAATATCCCGAAGAGTACAAGCAGATTTTCAAAGTAGAGCCTTCCGACAGAGCGTATGAGGAAATTCTCGGTTGGAGTGGGTTCGGGCTT
>JAQULX010000224.1 GCA_028718465.1 Dehalococcoidales bacterium
GTGGCCTTTTCTAATCCGGTAGCGGTGGTTTTGGCAGTCGAGGCAATGAGATAATCTGTATATAAATCTAATAATTGTAGGTTCATATTTCTATTTTAACTGATCGCTTATTTTACTTGAATTGCTTTTTATATCAGCTTAGTCAAGCCGTAACATGAGTGAATAATATGGATTCCAGACCCTTAATGGGTCGAGTTTAAATACATTCAGTAATACGGCTCCGCCTTTAATGAGTTTTAAGTTACCTCACCTTATTTTTCTGCTGCTCCAAAAAGGTAATTCGATTTAAAGTATTGTCCGTAAGCTAAACTTTGTGTAGAATAGACATAATCAAAAAGAACTCCTTATGAGCTTTATTTAAATAAATGTTAGAGCATCGAGCACTTTCAAAGGAAGATAATGCCAATATTAAGCCCTTTAAGATATCCAGGCGCAAAGCGGCGTCTAGCCAGTTATATAGCTGAAACCTTAGAAAAAAACCAGTTATTGCCCGATATTTTTATCGAACCATTTGCAGGCGGGGCAAGCGTTTCGCTGGAGCTTCTTAAATCAAACAAGGTCGACAAAATTGGTATTGCGGATAAGGATCCACTAGTTGCTGCATTTTGGAAAACTGTTTTTTGGGATAGTGACTGGCTTATAAGCCAAATAATGAGCATAGAAATTACGGTTGAAGCTTGGAGACGTTTCCAGGTTTGCACTCCAGTTAGCACGCGGGAAAAGGCCCTCAAATGCCTTTTTATTAACAGAACTAGTTTTTCAGGAATTATGGCTGGAGCCGGCCCCATTGGTGGATTTGAGCAAAAATCACAATATAAAATCGATTGCCGCTTTCCTAGACAGGAACTAACTCGTCGTGTTATCCAGGCTCAAGAGTTGTCCGGTCGTGTAGCTTTCGTTTGGAATACTTCTTGGAACACCACATTAGGCCGAGTTGCCCAAATGTCTGAAAAAGGCACTTTGCCTAAAAGTATTCTATATTACTTTGACCCTCCTTTTTTTGAGGAGGCCGATAGGTTATATACATACTGGTTCAAGCCTAAAGATCATATTAGTTTTCGAGATTCTGTTAGAAAGCTTAGTGTCCCTTGGATTATCAGCTATGATTCGTCCCCGAAGGTTCATGAGCTATATGGAAATAGAGATCACAATGGTAGTACGATTCAGTGTTTGTATTCTATAGCAGGTCCAGGACCACGCAAATCTGAAGAGGTTATAATTACTAACCTTAAACAACTTCCAGAACGAGCTCAGCTTTGAAAATAATAAATGATTATCAAGTACAAGGGAATGGAGGAAAAGGATGACACAATCTAATGTTAACAGAATATTAAGAGAAGATCCGCTACCATCTTTAGTTCAGCCAGAAAATTTCGTTGGGTGGGTCTACTCCATAGATTATGACTCAGCCTTAGTAATGACAAACGACCTTTGGAAGGCAAACGCTCTTGGTGTTCCTCATAACTGCTTCCTTGTCGCAGTACGCTTTGATCCTGAACGGTATTCGGAAGTACCTGAAGAAGAACGTGAATCAATCTTGCTTCGAGTTATTGGTTCAGTTAAACTTCCGCAAGACGATAATCTCATAGCTACCAAGGTTGATCATTTCCAGAGGCAGCGAGGCAACCAGGTTGCCAATGGTGCGAGAGAATATGATGACCTAACCTTAAATCAACTACAATTTGGAGGCCTTCAATGCCGAGTACTTGGCACATTTTTCACAAAGGAGGGTAGTCTGAGACTGGGGAGCGATTTGGAATCATTCTCGACTGCAGCCTCGCTGAGCGTTTACAGACCTCGAAAAAATGCTTTGGAAACTATAGTCAATTATGTTGATCCTGATAGACTTAATGCAGCACAACAGCAAGCTACACAGCTCGGAATTAACAGACTGCCACAGCCGTTCAGGGTAGGAATTGTACGGTATACATCGACTGCGAGGTTACACCAACGAGATCAGACTGAGTTTGTCCCTGTAAGGGTCCAGCCGTCAGATTTTCTAGCTAGACGAACCGCTGTTTTTGGAATGACCAGAACTGGTAAATCTAACACTATAAAACATCTGGTCTCGGCCGTAAAAAGAGTTGCAGATGCCAGCCAGGTACCGATTGGCCAAATAATATTCGACATAAATGGCGAGTATGCAAACCCGAATCAACAAGACAGAGGCGCCATCGCAATGGTCTTTCCTAGAGACACCATAAGATATAGAATGCTCAGAACCGAAGGTTTCGAGGAACTTCAAACAAATTTTTACATCCAGATTCCCGAAGGAATGAATATTATAAGAGAGGTTCTCAAGAATAGTAGGAGCGGTAGCACCACAGCCCAAGATGTGCTCACGTTTCTCAGATGCACATTGGATGAGCCTGATCGCGCAGAAGATCCTGGAGAGCATAGTAGGTGGCAAGTTAAAGTTGCTGCTTACCAAGCCCTACTCTATAAGGCTGGTTTTCCCGTTCCTAACGGTTTACGTGTTAGGTTTATTGCAAATGCAAATGTTCAAACTATTGTGCAGAATACTACTGTGCCAAATATTGCTAGAAGACAATTTGGTGACGTTAGCCGAGCAGGGCTTACTATAGAAGACACCGTAGCTTGGTTTCTTGCTGCCCGGCAGGCAAATCGTGCTACGCAGTTATTAAGCACTAGCGGAGAGCCGTGGATAGATGAGGAACTTCGCGCAATGCTTAATATGTTGGCTCAGCGAAACGAAGGTGATGGAAGAATAAATGGGTATAGGGTACTTGGAGAAGTTATTCCTTATCATTCACCAAGGCGGCAAGCTGAAGTAGGGCAGGAAATCTATGAGCATCTTGCTGCAGGAAGAATTGTTATACTTGATCTTTCAGTCGGCCCCGCGTTCTTAAGGGTTCCTCTGGCCGAGCGAGTTGCTCGCCATATATTTAATAGATCTATGGAACAATTTGTGGCTGGCCAAAACCCCCCCAATATTATGGTTTATGTCGAAGAAGCGCATAATTTATTGGGTAAGGAATTGGATCTCCTTTATACGTGGCCTAGATTGGCTAAAGAAGGCGCGAAATTTAGAATAGGGCTTGTATATAGCACCCAAGAAGTTTCATCCGTCCATCCCAATATATTAGCCAACACTGAGAACTGGTTTGTTTCTCATTTGAATAATGAGAATGAGATAAAAACACTTGCACATTTCTACGATTTTAGTGACTTTTCCAGATCATTACTTCGTGCCCAAGATGTTGGCTTTACCAGGATTAAGACTCTTTCAAGCCCATTTGTGGTTCCGGTTCAGATCGATATGTTTGCTCCTGCAGCCACACCTACTACCACAACTGCTGTCGCGCCTGCTGCCAATTCAGGTTAGTACAAGTGATGGCAAGCTTAATTAGTGGAGGAGAAAAACATGCCATATTTAGGTGAATTCGCCAACAAATCATCTCATGAAGATATAATAAGGAATCCAGAAGTAGCTGAATTTCTGTCGAGCTGTGAGTACTTAACTCAGCCTTCAGATGAAGAGGCAGGTACCATTGTACGTTCCTTTGTAGATGCTCCTTCAACTACTGGGATAAGCTTACCTCAGCATGTTATTGCCATTGACGGTAGCCTGTATGAATCTAGTTTGGATAAGAGGTTACCAAGCACAAAAGTGGGATACATCAAGATAGGTGGCATACTAATACAAATGTCCGAGGTAGGAGCCTTGAGAGTGCATGGTGGCCGGTTCGTTGATCCTTTTCGAGTTGCAAAGCTTGAGGAGCACAACTGGCCTCTGACTTTTACTCTACCGAGTGCAAACGTAAAGTCTCGAGGTTGTGCCACTGTGCAGGAAAGTTTTAGGCACTGTTTAGATCGGCAATTATATGATCACCGTACCCGCTTTAATGCTGGAGACCCGGCAACAAGTCTAAGGACAACACTATTTCATTTGGCAGCACTTAGAACAGGAGACTTATTCACCGGTGACCCGCATGTTCTAAAAATTCACAGGTGTCCATCATGTGATCAGGGTCCATTGGAAGTATATGATCAGTCTGATGATCAGCAATGTCCACATTGTCATCGTCCAATTTATCCCACGGATTGTTTACGACTATGGGAAGAAGTCTCTGAATTTCAATCAAATGAGATGGCTTTGAATCGTTTTATGGGTGTAGTTGAGCACCTTCTTCCAATTCACTACATAAGACATATTTATAGGAATTCTTCGCTTCTTTTAGGATCTCTCGCCTTCTTTATTGATGGGCCTTTAGCGCGGTTTGGCACTTCAGCTTGGCTTCATGCCTCTATCATGAAATACATTTTTAAGATTAATCAAGATTTAAAGCGCCTTGGAACTCAAGAGATGGTTATGATTGGATTGCAGAAAACAGGGCAAATTGTGGATCACGTCTCAGTTTTAGATCGCTATATACCCGTTAATCATTTATTACCCATCAACGATGAATATAGATACAAATATATTGTAATGGGTAGGGATCCATCAGCCCATGGGTTTGGCTCGGAAACATATTACGGACAAGATTTTATCTATAAGACACCAAGTGGCCGGACTTTTGTTTTAGGAATACCTTATCCTTTTGAATACAAAGAACCAGTAAGAGAATTTAGTAGTCGCAAAACTGATATCAGTATATATGATTCTCTTCCTAGGGCATTGGCATTAATACAGCATTTTGAAACAGACTTATATACCAATGCTGTTATTCCAATTGCACTGGCACATAGATATACTGCTATCAGCCTAGAACCAGGAGGAACAGTGCTTGACCTTTTAACTGAAAGAGCACTCGGTTAACTTTAAGGTTAATGGAGATATAATTATGGCCACTTACGGTACTACTTTATTTGGAATCAGAAGAGGGTTTCGCATAATAGGTTTAACCGGATACACCGGATCTGGGTGCAGTACTGCTAGCAGAATTTTAAGAAACCGTAAAAAACCAGAGCTACCAGGAGAAGAATCTTTAAACAATGTCGATAGGGAGGACTATAGGAAGCTCAATGAAACTTGGGATGCACTTGACTGGGAGGGTCATACCGAAATAGAAGTTGGCGCGATAATTTTTATGTTCATTATAAGTCAAGCTCTTCAAAATAGTCACGCAAAAGAAGCTCTAGGTAATATAAGGTCGCTTGCATTACCATTTAAAAAAAACCTTGAAGGCATAAAATTCTTATATAAAGATGCCGATGTCAGTCTCCTAAACGCTGCTAAAAAATTACTTTTGGCCTATAAGACCACAGTGCCAATATATAAAAAATTTAAGCAATCTTATATAATTAAACTTTGGACAAATTCTGAGTGCTATGCCTAAGTTATGTTATTTTAAGGGTATTAACCCTGACCTTGCTGAGGACAATATTGATATGCTCCCGATGTCCTCTCGGGGTTAAACAGTACATTAA
>JAQULX010000225.1 GCA_028718465.1 Dehalococcoidales bacterium
AGAGTTGATCCGGACATCATCGGAGGAATCATCGCCAGGGTCGGCGGGAAAATACTGGACGGCAGTACCCGCAGCCGGTTAGCCGCTTTAAGAAATGAACTGATTAGCAGGGGCAATTGATCCGCAATGTTGGGAGCAATTCTCGCATATTGCCGGATTATTTTTGCTATACAATGAAGTAGTGAAAACTAAAATATATTAGGAGGAAAATTACACATGCCCGAATCTGGTATCACTTCTATGATGGAGGAGAAGAGAATCTTCGAACCTCCAAAGGAACTGGCAAAAAAAGCTTATATAAAAAGCATGGCCGAGTACAAAAAGATCTACAAACGATCTGTAGACGATCCTGAAGGTTTCTGGGGTGAACTGGCAAAGGAAAACCTGGACTGGTATAAAAAATGGAATAAGGTATTGGTGGAAGATTTCTCCAAAGCCAAGCATTCCTGGTTTGTTGGCGGCAAGATCAATGTCAGCGTTAATTGCGTAGACCGCCACTGCAAGACCTGGCGCCGCAATAAAGCCGCCCTTATCTGGCAGGGAGAACCTCTCGAAGAGAGCAAAACCCTGACCTATCAGGAACTTTACCGCGAGGTCAACAAATTCGCCAATGTCCTGAAAAAAATGGGTGTCAAGAAGGGCGACAGAGTTACCATCTATCTGCCCATGATTCCTGAGTTGCCCATCTCCATGTTGGCCTGTGCCAGAATCGGTGCTATCCATTCAATCGTCTTCGGCGGATTCAGCGCAGAAGCTTTGCGGGACAGAATTGCCGATTGTCAGGCCACTCTGCTAATCTGTGCCGATGGTTACTACCGCAACGGTAAGACCGTTGCCAGCAAAAACAGCGCTGATGCAGCCATGGCGGCCAATCCCACTATCAAAAACTCCATTGTAGTCAAACGGGCCAATGTCGAAGTCGCCATGAAGGAAGGCCGCGATCAGTGGTGGCATGACCTGATGGCCGAGCCGGATATTAAACCCGAATGTGAACCGGAAGTTCTGGATGCTGAAGATCCGCTCTTTATTCTGTACACCAGCGGCAGCACCGGCAAGCCCAAAGGCGTGGTCCATACTCAGGCCGGCTATCTGCTGTACGCCCTGCAGACCACCAAATGGACTTTCGATCTGAAAGATGAAGATATCCTGATGTGCACCGCCGATATCGGCTGGATCACCGGGCACTCCTACTGCGTTTATGGCCCGCTGGCAGCCGGCGGTACCTCTCTGATCTTCGAAAGCGTCCCCACTTATCCCAAGCCGGACAGGTTCTGGCAGATCATTGAGCAGTATAAAGTGAATATCTTCTATACCGCTCCTACTGTCATTCGTTCTCTGATGAGAGAGAGCATTGACTACGTAAACTCTCATGACTTGTCCTCTCTCCGCATTCTGGGCAGTGTTGGCGAACCGATCAATCCCGAGGTCTGGATGTGGTACTACGAGAACATCGGCAAGAGCAAGTGCCCCATTGTGGATACTTACTGGCAGACGGAGACCGGCGGCCATGTTATAACACCTCTGCCGGGAGCCATTCCACAGAAACCGGGTTCCGCTACTGTCCCATTCCCCGGCGTCGTTCCCGTCATTCTCAGGCAGGATGGTACCGTAGCCGAGGTCAACGAAGGCGGCTATCTGGCTATCAAGCGGCCCTGGCCCGGACTGATGCGCCGTATCTGGGGCGATGATGTTAACGATCCCAAGTCCTTCTATGAGAAATATTTTGTCCAATTCCCTGACGTTTACACCGTGGGCGACGGCGCCCGTATAGATGAAGACGGCTATATCTGGCTGATGGGTCGTATCGATGACGTCATCAAGGTTTCTGGACACCGCATCGGCACGGCTGAGGTCGAAAGCGCTCTGGTTTCCTATCCATCGGTCGCTGAAGCCGCCGTGGTAGGAATGCCGCATTCCATCAAGGGTGAAGGTATTTATGCCTATGTTACCCTGAAGAACGATGTGAACGGGACCGATGACCTGAAGAAAGAACTGGTTGCTCATGTCCGTAAAGTGATCGGCCCGATCGCCAGCCCGGACAAGATCCATTTTACCGATGCTCTACCCAAGACCCGCAGCGGTAAGATCATGAGAAGGATCCTGGTCAAGATCGCCGCCGGCGATACCAGCAATCTGGGTGATACCAGTACACTGGCTGATCCAGCGGTGGTCGATGCGTTGATCAAAGGCAAACAATAGATCCTGTAAACTCCACTCCTCCTCCCCTTCGCGAAGGGGAGGAGGAGTAAAGGAAAAGGTGGGAAAATGGCAACAAAAGGTCAAGATATTATTTCAGTGATTAAGCAGCAAATCGAGCAGTTCGGCATGGCGGTATCTATGACAGACGTGGGTACCGTGATTGAAGTGGGTGATGGGATCGCCCGCGTCCACGGACTTTCCGGCTGCAAGTACAACGAACTGCTGGAGTTCTCCGACAATATAATAGGCGTGGCTCTTAACCTGGAAGAAGACAGCGTTTCAGCCATCATCATGGGCGATTATTCCAGGATCAAGGAAGGGTCCGAGGTCAAGACCACCGGTAGAATCGCCGAAGTCCCCGTTGGCGAGGGCCTTATAGGCAGAGTAGTCGACCCGCTGGGTCGCCCTCTGGATGGGAAAGGCCCCATTAAAGTCAAACGTACCCGGCCTATCGAAAGAATTGCTCACAACGTTGTAGCGCGCGCCTCCGTCAACGCTCCGGTACAGACCGGCATTAAAGCTATCGACAGTCTGATTCCTATCGGCCGCGGACAGCGTGAATTAATCATCGGTGACCGCACTACCGGTAAAACGGCTGTAGCGCTGGATACTATCGTTAACCAAAAAGGTCAAAATCTGATCTGTATTTATGTGGCCATCGGGCAGAAAGCTTCCAAGGTCGCGCAGGTAGTCAGCGCCCTGGAGGAGAACGGAGCTATGGATCATACCATCGTAGTGATGGCCAATGCTTCCGATTCTGCCGCTTTACAGTATCTGGCCCCCTACGCCGGGTGTGCTATGGGTGAAGAGTTCATGGAGAACGGAAAAGACGCTCTTATTATATATGATGACCTCTCAAAGCATGCCTGGTCTTACCGCCAGATATCTTTGCTGCTGCGCCGCCCTCCGGGACGGGAAGCCTATCCTGGCGACGTATTTTACCTGCACAGCCGTTTGCTCGAAAGGGCTGCCAAGCTGTCTCCAAAATACGGGGGGGGTTCTTTGACCGCTTTGCCGATCATCGAAACACAGGCAGGCGATGTTTCCGCCTACATACCTACGAATGTAATCTCAATTACCGACGGCCAGATCTTTCTGGAAGCCGATCTTTTCAATGCCAACGTGCGTCCGGCTGTGAATGTGGGCCTTTCGGTTTCCCGCGTCGGCAGCTCCGCTCAGACCAAAGCCATGAAAAAGGTGGCTGCCAGGTTAAAAGGTGATCTTTCCCAGTATCAGTCACTGGAAGCCTTTGCTTCATTCGGAGGTGCTGAACTGGATAAAGCCACTCAGGACCAGTTGAACCGGGGCAAGAGGATCATCGAAGTGCTTAAGCAGACAGTCTTCGTGCCGATGTCTCTGGAAAAACAGGTTACCATCCTCTATGCCGTCAACAACGGATATCTGGATGATGTTCCGGTTGAAAAAATCAAGGCTTTTGAGGCCGGTTTCCATAATTTCCTGGAGACTTCATATTCTTCTTTGATGAAAAATATTGCCGACACCAATGACATCAGCGCTGAAGATGAACAATCATTGAAGAGCGCGATCATTCAGTATAAGCAAGGTCTGAACTTATAGAAAATATTTAAGATAGGATAATAGTAGACTGTGGCTAATACACGTACTCTACGCCGCCGAATCCGGGGCGTACAGAATACCGCAAAAATTACCAAAGCCATGGAAATGGTGGCCAGTTCCAAGATGCGCAAAGCTCAGGAACACGGGCTGGCCGGAAGGCCGTATACCGCCAAAATTGAACAGGTTATTGCTGACCTGGCTGAGCTGAAGCATACGGATGGAGAGGTCCATCCTTTGCTTAAAACACGGCCGGTAAAAAAAATAGCGATAGTCCATGTTACCCCTGACCGGGGCTTTTCCGGCGGCCTGGATTCTAATTTAAACCGGAAAACCTCCTCGTTCATTCTTCAACAGGAAGTGCCGGCAACGCTGGTACTGGTAGGAAAGCGCGGCATCGATTACATGAGACGGTACGGCAGAGAAATAAGGGCAGAGTTCAGTAAACTGGGTGATAAACCCAGCCTGATCGATACTCTTCCCATTTCCCGGATAGTTATTGAAGATTATTCGAACGGACTGGTGGATATGGTCTACCTGGTATATGCCAGGTTCATCAATACCATGCGTCAGGTACCGGAAATCTATCAACTGCTGCCGGTAGTGCCTGCCGAATCATCAAAGGGAAAGATAGCGGACTATATATTTGAGCCTAACCCGCAGGCTGTAATGGACAGATTGCTGCCGCGGTTTATCGAATCAGAAATTTATCATGCTGTACTGGAGTCGATTGCCAGCGAGCAATCAGCCCGTATGGTAGCGATGCGAAATGCGACCGAAAGCGCCAACGAGCTTTTGAATTCTTTGACGCTGGCATATTGCAAAGCCCGACAGGAATCCATCACCACCGAACTGCTGGATATCGTGGGCGGTGCATCAGCCATAGCGTAATCTCAGGAGGTAATCGTGTCTAACGGTAAAGTAGTACAGGTAATAGGAACGGTAGTGGATGTGGAGTTTCCGCCGAATCAATTACCGGCGCTTTTTAATGCGATTGAGATCGCTAACCCCAACGGGAAGATCGTCCTTGAGGTCGAATCTCATCTTCCTAATAACTGGGTCAGGTGCGTGTCTTTTTCACCTACTGAAGGGCTGGAGAGAGGAGTAGAGGCCATTGATACTGGCGCTCCGGTCAGGGTACCGGTTGGCCAGGCTACTCTGGGTCGTCTTTTTAACGTGATTGGAGAACCGCTGGACGACCTGGGTAACGTGAATTCCGAGGAAACCTGGGCGATCCACCGCGCTCCGCCGTCATTCGAAGACCAGGCCAAAACTACCGAGACCCTTGAGACCGGATTGAAAGCCCTGGACCTGATTACCCCGTTCACCAAGGGTGGCAAAATCGGAGCTTATGGTGGCGCAGGAGTCGGCAAGACGGTAATCATTCAGGAGTTAATCCGCAACATTGCCACCGCCCATGGCGGCTATTCGGTATTTACAGGCATCGGAGAGAGATCCCGTGAAGGTAACGATCTCTGGAATGAAATGAAGGCTTCCGGCGTGCTGGAAAAGACCGTCATGGTCTTCGGACAGATGAATGAGCCGCCCGGCGTCCGCCTCCGCGTCGGCCTGACAGGTTTGACCATAGCGGAGTATTTTCGCGATTGGC
>JAQULX010000226.1 GCA_028718465.1 Dehalococcoidales bacterium
ATAATTGACCCTGACTTTATCTTCGACCTGATTCAACAGGCAGTTGCTTCTGGCTGCTCTGACGGCCACCGGATCAACATCCAGAGCGACAACCGATGAGGCGCCCATTTTAGCGGCGGCTATAGACAGGATACCTGTACCTGTCCCCAGGTCGAAAACAGCCGCCCCGGTATGAAGGTATTTCTCCAGCCGGAGGAGACAGAGCCGGGTGGTCGGGTGCAGGCCGGTGCCGAAAGCAGCCCCTGGATCGAGTTCGATCACTACCCTGGTAGAAGGAGGCAGAGGCTGAAATGCCCAACTTGGCTTGATAATGAGATTGTCTCCAATCTCCAGAATCCCGAAATGCTTCTTTACGGAATCGAACCAGTCCTCCGGTTTGAGAATCCGTTCCACCGGGCAGATGGAAAAAGGAAGCCGGGAAAGGTCGTGCAGGATTTCCTGTCTGATGCTTTGATAAGACCGGCCGTGAGGAAGATAGGTCCGGACGATTACGGCTTTCTCGCTGCTATCGTCTGCTTCTCGCTCCTCGACAATAGCCCCGCCCTGACCGTACCGCCCGAGCAAAGAGGATACTGCCTCCACAGTTTCCGAATCGACAGCGACACTTAGCTCAACCCAGCGCATGGTAAACCTCACTGGATATTTGATGCCTCTATTTTACGCCAATAATGCCGCGGTAACAATGCCCCTGAGGAAGAAGTCTTATATATAACGTAAGAAGTGATTGCCGTTTGTCACGTTATTCCGGGCCTGACACGGAATATACCCGGTCTCCTTTTAATATGGTGTTAATATGGTGAAACGGATTCAGCATTACCGGATTGCGCCGGTATGGACAGAAGGGTGTTCATCAGGGGGTTATGGCTTTAGCGCTGGGGATCCTTTTGGGGGTTTATAATGAGAAGTAGCCTGTCGAGAATACTCACAATACTGGGGGCGCGTTACAATTGCCATTCTCGCAGGAAAGTGATTTGACTTTAAGAGCGCCCTATTACAAAATAGTATTATTACGAGGAGGTTGAAATGCAAGATAAGGTAAGAACAGCCCTGGATGAGATTAGACCGGCGCTGCAAGCAGATGGCGGAGATGTCGAACTGGTAGAAGTTAAAGACGGGACGGTTAGAGTCAAACTAACCGGCGCCTGCGGCCACTGTCCGATGTCCACTATGACATTGAAACAGGGAATCGAACGGGTACTCAAAGAGAGAATCCCTGAAGTAAAGGAAGTCGTCGCCATTTAGCTTGAATCGCTATTTAATATTTGATATTGCTGGTGCCTGACGGCAGCGTTCAACGGGTCCGGTATTCCGCTTTACGCCATATAAGATCGAACATATTGGGGTACCGGATTCATTTTATGCATTTCCGGAGAGTTGCTATAAAAACGATACGGACAACATTCCCGAGCGGCGGCCTCAAGATAGAAGGAATATTGTATATTCCGGACGCTGAGAGAAAGCTTCCTGCGGTGGTAGTCTGCCACCCTCACCCGCAGTATGGAGGCAACATGGACAATAACGTAGTCGGCAGCCTCTGTGAAGCCCTTTCCGCCGGATCATTCATAGCCTTCAAATTCAATTTCCGGGGAACAGGAATGAGCCAGGGGTCATTCAGCAACGGCCCGGGTGAAATGGATGATGTCCGGGCGGCAGTATCATTCATTACTTCGATAAAAGAAGCAGACCCCGGAAGGATAGGGGTAGCAGGCTATTCGGCCGGATCGGCCTGGGGGCTGTCGGCTGCCTGTGGTGACGCCAGGGTAAAGGCCCTGGCCGCCATATCCCCACCACTCTCCATGTTCGATTTTAACTGTCTGGTGGACTGCACCAAACCCAAACTGATGATTTCCGGGGCTATGGATGCCCTGATACCGGCTACACCCTTTATCAACTTTTGTCAGCATTTGGCTGAGCCCGTGGAATGCCATACTTTCGAGGGAGCCGACCATATGTGGTACGGATTCGAAGATGAAGTCGCCCGAAAAGTGACTGATTTCTTCAGAAAAGCGATCTGACCCGGGCTGCTCTATTTTACATCCCTGGATAAATAGTCAATAATGAATAAACAATGGATGGTCTTGAAGAGCCCAAATCGACATTTATGAAGTCCGGAAATAACGTTCGGTGGGGCACGCTAATCCTCGCTTTTGTCGGGCTGATCGTCATCAGCTACGGTTTTGTCTATCTGCTCCAATTTATAGATCTAAGTGAATTCCCGTTGTATGACTACGCCCTGGCAGCCTACCTGGCTGTCTTCCTCTCTTCTCTAATAGCCAACCTGACTATCATTGCCCCGGTACCTTTTGCCCTTGTAATAGTAATCACAGCCGCCACTAAATTCAACCCCTGGATTATCGCCTTGTGTGCAGCCACCGGAGGCACTATCGGAGAGATGAGCGGGTATTATGCCGGCCGCCTGGGGAAAAAAATTGCCATTCCGGACAGCATCGTGGCCTATCACAAGATAGAGGGCTGGATTAATAAGTACGGATTCTGGGCTATTATGCTACTGGCTTTTCAACCCATAATACCCTTTGATATCGGAGGACTGGTTGCCGGCACAGCAAAAATGCCGCTTTTTTATTTTTTACCTGCCCTGTGGCTGGGGAAATTCCCCAAGTACCTTCTATTTGCTTTCGCCGGAGTCGGGGCAATCAACTTCCTGCCGGGCTGGCTGCTGCCGTAAATGGTAATTCACCGGTCAATCCTCTCTGGAAGAAGATATTATTTATTGGCGCGGAAGTCCCCCGGAGCATAGCATACTAAAGAAGAGGCGACTCGGAGCGGAAGACCTCGCTGCCTTTGGGGACAACCACAATTCCGCTATCAGTGACAGTAAATCCTCTGGCCCTGTCCATCTCCGGGTCGAAGCCGATTTGAGCCCCGTCCCGGATCCGGCACTCCTTGTCCACAATGGCCTTCCTGATTCTGGCTCCCGGTTCGATATAGACATTATCGAAAATAACCGATTGCGTTACGCTGGCGTCCCTTTCCAGTATTACACCCGGGGAAAGAATTGATTGATCGGCCGTGCCGCCGCTTATAATACATCCGTCACACACTATGGAGTCCAGGATTCTTCCCCCCAGGATGCATTTGACAGGCGGCAACTGTCTCTGGTAGGTCCGCAAAGGCCATTTTTCCCCATAAAGGCTGAAGTCCGGGTCGACCTTCAGCAGGTCCATCGATGTCTCGAAGAATGAGTCGATAGTTCCTACATCTCTCCAGTATGCCGAGTCCCTCGTCTTTTCTATGAGTACCTTTTCGCGGACCCCGTCTTTGACCTTGATCTCAAAGTCATTGATGCGGTTCATTTTTTCATAGTCATAAGCAAATATATTCCGGTTCCATTTCAGCATCTCGGGAATAACATTTTTACCGAAATCATGGGCCTCGCCGCGTAATACATCCTGAAGCGTTTTTGCTTTAAAGACATAGATGCCCATCGAGGCCAGGGCGTAGTCCTGGTCCTGGGGCAGAGATTTGGGCAGTGCCGGCTTTTCTTTAAAACCCAGCAGCCGGTAGTCCCGGTCCACCTCCAGAACACCCAGCCTGCCGGCAGCCTGCTCCCGGCGGGTCCGGATGGCTGAGACGGTGAGATCTGCATTCTTCTTATGGTGGAAGGTTAACAGGTCGAGGTAGTTCATCTTGTAAACATGGTCGCCGGACAGGATAACGATGTCTCTGGTGTCCTTGCCGATAAGGTTCAGGTTCTGCCGGACGGCATCCGCTGTTCCCCGGTACCAGACCGCCCCCATTTTCATCTGGGCCGGTATGCAGTATATAAAATCACCCAGCCCGGAACTGGAGATAGACCAGCCGTCCTGTATATGCCGCGTCAGGGACTCGGAAAGATACTGGGTGAGGACAAAGATCCGGCGGATGCCGGAGTTGACGCAGTTGCTTAGAGTGAGGTCTATCAGCCGGTATTTCCCCGCGAAGGGGACCGAGGCCTTGGACCGCTCTCTGGTCAACGGCTGAAGCCTCTCACCCGCTCCGCCCGCCAGTATTATCGCCAGTACATTAACCATGGGCATCCATTAATACTCCGCAGAGACCTGTATTTACCTTACCTTAAATACATTATAGCAGGTGCTGAGAATGGGAAGCGATCGGAGTGTTGTTTACAGGAAGCCGGCCCGGGGCCCGGCCTCCTGTAAGGGCAGACTAACTAATTGCCCTGCACCAGGTAAGAGAGCGCCCCTCCGATAGTTGACTGACTGCGGAAAGACAACACCAGGTAGATGAACACGTAACCGTCTCCCTGGGTATATATATTGATATCTGCCGAAGTATCTCCGGTACTCAACTGGTTATAACCCCATTTGATATGGAAGGTATCCAGGTCGATTCCGGCGGCTGCCAGTTCTTCGGACTGGCCGTTTAATACGTTTCGGGGATTTTCGCTGGTGTTATTGGTGCAGGTAATCCCGTCCCAGAGTATCCTCTGGGATGCGGCCGATTGCCCCGTGAATCCTACATAATCGTTGGTTAACTGCTCATCACCCTCACCGACAAAGACAGTAAACTTGGCCACGTCGTCCATCGAGTCCTCACCTTCAATCTGTTCCGGAACAATGAAACCGCTGATCTCGGTAATGCTGTTCCCCTGGTTGTTGGGGACCGATTTAAAGGTATCGTAGAGATACAATTGATGGCCCATGGTATCCGGGCTGGAATAGATAATCACCAGCGACCAGCCGGCGTAGCCGGAATCCGCCAGCCGGCCGGGATTCATAAGGCTCTTTGTATCGGAAAACATATCGCCCACCGTATAACCGCCGTCGCCGTTGCCGTATTTTACCGGAACGGCATCGGGGTCATAACCATCACTGTAAGTCCTTAGAAGCTCGGTGACGTCCTTGCGGCAGGCAAAGTACCAGCCGTCCGGGGTAACGCCGCCGGAGAGAGTCTGAGCGACATGAATATCCGACGGGTCGGCCGACAGGGTCTCCGTATGATCGTTGACTGTAAAGGTGACGGTGGAATCAGCGTGAGATGCGATGCTGTCATCCGAAATGAGGATATCATCCAGGCGAACGTATTCGCTGATGCCGTCGAAACCATCCAGGTAAAATCTCATTTTAAATTCGCCGGTTGACAGATATTCGGACGGAATGGGAACAGAGACGTTAGTACCGGAAGCCGGAACCCGCAGAGGCCAGGTAGTACCGCCGTCATTCGAAAAATCGACGTACAACTGGTCCGGATATGTAGCGGTAATTTTGATATTATCGATATAGCAATATCTATCGCTGGAGTAGCTGGTCCCGATTAATTCGAACCTGACGGCAAAATCAGCGGTGAAATAGGATGGGTCAATGTCAAAAGTCTCCGGTGGAGCCCATGAGGACCAGATCGGAA
>JAQULX010000227.1 GCA_028718465.1 Dehalococcoidales bacterium
ACACTAAAGCTTTGTAAGAGAGATTATGATTCGATTGATGACGTCGTTGATGTAGCGCGTGGTGGTAGGCAGACTTGGGGGCATAAAGATGTCTGTAAAAGTTTAGGGATACCTTATGAAGAGGGGGTGAGGTTGCCTTTTGTTTTCGGCCATTTCTATCCGCGCCCGAAGCATTCAATAGGACAAGATGAGAGCGGGAGGTTGACTAATATTATCGTGAATATTGATCCGACACGCGGCGATGTGAATATTGACGATATCTGTAACGCTATCCGGTTGTTGCAAACAAAAATCGTTATAGAAGCGGGTAATCTCATGATCGCTTCCTCTGATGAGGGGGTCAGGAAGGATATCCGTAATCGCCTGTTTCTGTCTGAGGGCCGCGCGTCAAGTGATCTGGCCATGCCTAATAGTGATGTTACTTTTCGTCAGGTGATTGACTATCTGGTAGTCAGCTCAGCCGAACACCCTGAAGCCGCGGAAGTATTGGAACAATTAAAGAGATTATTGGTCGTTTATAATATATCCATTGATGATGAATCAGGTTTATTTTTGCATAATCCTGATTATGAATTTTCTGTAAGGGAAGAGATCCATCAGCTGGTTGTGGATTATTTTATTAAAAAGGCCCATGATTCAGGGATGTCCGAACTGGTAACCGAGCATTTTAATAAGGGTTTTGAATCTGCCTGCCGGTTTTTAAGCGAATTCTCGCAATGGGCGGATTCTATGGGTATAAGGATAGATATAGACCTGGGGGCGATGCTTAGAAACCTGGCTCTGGACACAGACGACGCTTGTCCCATAGGCAGGGTCTGTATCATTAAGAAGATGTTTAATGCTCCCTATGTATTTGAGGGTCATTCCAGCCGTAAATTCGGCATTAACATTGTCTATGGTTCACGAGTCGATGAAGCGCTGGTTCATGAGTTCTTTGCCTGGTTAAGCAGGGCTGATTTTTGGCATAAAAAAGGACATATCTTTAGCAGTAAGATGGTGGAGCTTTATGTTATGTGGAGAGATATATTGCCGAATTTGCTGGATAAACCCAAAGACGCCCTTACAGACGCTGAACAGGAAAATTTGGAGCGTTATTCTTTCCTGCGCGATGAACTCCGGCAGCAGTTCTTTTCCGAGGATCTTGCGATTGAAGCTGAGGTAGAATCTTTGGTCGAAAACGGCTCAATGAACGGTATCAATCTGGATGTCTATCGAGCGATAATCTATAATAGTGAGTTTTATGATATACCGGGGGAGCAAAGAAGTTTTCATAGGTCATTTTTGGTCGATCGCGATGATAATAGGTGCACTACTTATTTGCATGTGCATGATCTCACAAACAAAGTAACGTCATTGGTCACAGGGATAGATAGCGTTAATGGTTTTCTTGGGATAATTGCGAAACGATATCTTGAAAAAGCAGGTATAGGGGATATTAGAAAGCAAGAGGTTGAGGATGCCGGTTTGGCCTGGGAAGGCGATGATGGCTTTGTGCAGATAATGCTCAAGAACGGTTGGGCAGTGAGGGTATGGGAGATGCCGGGCCAGATCGATTCGACAAGAATATGCTTGGCCGCTGACCTGGAACAGGAAAAGCCCCGTATGGCGGATAAATTCGGAAATGATTTTACCCGGGTTATGCCTATATTAGAGGCTGCCCTTGGGTGGGTTAATATTTTCAAAATATTAGTTCAAAACGGATGGGCGGAGCAGTTGGGTCCGACAGAAGTCAGGATAATCGTTGATCCCCAGGAAGCAGAAGATGAAATGCTCAAAGCCTTGGGTAAAAAAGTATTTGAAAAGCTTAGAGACCAGATCTTAATTCAGTTCTCTCCGGAATACGCGGATTGGCCGAGTAACCAGGAATTTTTTACGGATTCATTGAAAGATGTGATAAATAATTTAAAAGCATTAAAGGATTATTGCCAGACTTTTGTAACCGAATTGGGTAAGCCTGTTTTGGCCATGGTCCAGGCTTCCGGCGGGAAAGATTATGAAAAAGCCTTGGAAGAATTGATGGATAAGGATCTTCTCAAATTGGTAAATGAACTGCTTGATCTGGCAAGATTGGTAGCCGCTGATGAGGGGCACAGGTATTTCAATTATGACGAAAGAGTAAGAATACTGGAATTGACTGATAAGATCGGTGATATCCTTAGGACAGCCAGGTCCAATTTTATGTCTACGGATGAAGCCGAGCTTAGCAATAACAAGAAATTCCTCTATAAGATGTTGCTTAGGATTTTCTTTCCGGAAATATCGCCCGATGACCTATTGCGGTATTCCGGACTTCTCTATGAGGTTTCAAAGAGCGCTCCGGATGTTATACGTAATATGCTTGTTTTTGCTTTTATGCTTAGAAAGGCGCGCAGGCATGAACTTGAGAATGAAGACATTCAGAAGATGCAGGACGCCCAAACACTGCTTCATGCCTGCGGATATGATTTTATCCGGAGTTTAGATTTTGTTCAGTTGTTTAATTGTATTATTCTTCGTGACGCGGGCGCAAAAGTCGCGCCAAACGTAAGGCTGCCGTTGCTGCCTTTGGAAGAACAGATATTAAAAACTATTGTTCAGTCGTATTCGCGTAAGATACATAACGGCGAGGATTCTACTGATATTGAAAGAAGGGCTTATGTTATTTACCGGCAGGCCTGTATTATTAAGAGTATAGGTTTCTGTCCGCGGCCTGTCTTGCTTGGAGACGAAGAAGACGACCTGGCAATGCCTGCGCGCAGCAACCTGCCGCAAGTGCAGCTTATTCCAAAATTAAGCGGAGAAACAGTGGGTAGGTTAAGGATCATCTATGATATTGTTAAAGATTATGAGCAGTTCTGGAAAATAGCCGAAGATGAGATAGTTGCGTTGGTTGATTATCCTTGCGAAGATCCTACTATGTCCCGGCCTATGGGTATTATCAGCGCTACTGATCCGGGAGGAAATTCTCATGCCCAGGTCAGAGCCGGTTTTTGGCGGATACCTCATGCCATTGTTAATGATCTCCGGGAGTTGGAAGGTTTTAACGGTGAGTGGGTTTATATGAATGTCACTAAAGAAGGCGTTGAGTTCAGGCCTGCCACTGAAGAAGAGATTGCTAATTGGCAAGCCTATAAACCTAAGCCGCCTAAACCGGAATTGGCCGAGGTTTGTTTAGGCTATGTTAATGATATTGTCAGCCCTATGTTTGGCTTTAGAATAGATGATCCGGCAGTGGTCAGCCATAAGTTTGCCAGTCTTTACGCAGTTGATCATGGCGCTCCGTCAGTCAATTTCGGCCCGGTAATAACTTTTGCGGCTTACAGGCGCGCTTTAGATGCTAATCCGGGATTAGAAGATAAGCTTAGGCTGATCATTGAGAGCATTGATGATGAAGATATCGATGATATCCGTAATAAACTTGCCCAGGCGCAGGAGTTGATCATGAACCTTGAGATCCCACGGAAGATGTGGGAGCAGATTCAGCAGACAGCCGAACCTTTAACCGAGAATAGAACTAAAGGCCTTTTTGTGCGTACCGGCACGAATGCCGAAGACCTGCCGGATTATCCCGGCCTTGGCGCAGGAGTTTATGGCACATGTTCTAATGTTATGTTTGCTGAATTGGAAGCAGCGATAAAAGAATGTTGGGCCTCTATCTGGAATTTCGGAGCCTACAATGAAAGACGTAAGTTAGGCCTGGATCATTTCGCAATATACCCGGCTGTGCAGATCACCCGGGCCATTGATGCGGATTACGCCTTTGTTATA
Organism: Dehalococcoidales bacterium; assembly: GCA_028718465.1. The sequence continues at coordinate 3,748 of JAQULX010000227.1, forward strand.
AATACAGCAGATACAGAAGAGCAAAATACAGATATCGTAATAATCGAAATAGTCCAGGGTTTAGGCGAAAGCCTGGTTGGAGATAAATATCCCGGTATTCCCCATCGCTATATTTATGATAAGAAGAGCAAGTCGATCATTAAATTCGATGCCGGGACAAAACTTGAAAAAGCGGTCTTGGATGATAAGGGCGGAACCAGAAGGGTGCCGGTTGATCATGAGCAGGATGAATTTGTCAGGGATGGCCAAGCTTCAGAAATGGCTAAATATCTGGGCGGATTATCGGTGGCGATCGAAAAATCACTTAAACGTCCGCAGGATATTGAAGGGGTTATTGAAAATGGGGGAGCAATAATGCTGCAGTCGCGCTCGCAGGCAGGTTATGAGAAATATCCCACAGAATGGGATGAATTTGTACGCGAGCATAGGCAGTGGGCATTGGATCTGATCGCAAAGCATAGAGGGATGATACAGCAGCCGGACTGTCCGGATAGAAGTTTTGAGGATACTGTAGATGGAATATTCAAGAAGCCGGGTTCGGATAAAAAGCTGCAAACTCACGATGAGCCTGAATTGAGCCGTATAATCAGGCTGTTTATGCTTTTAGGTGACGACGGAATAAGGTTTGCCGCGAAATTATTCATTTGCGGCAGGGGCTATCATCAGGCGATGCTGGGAATATTTAATAGAATGCATATTACTCAGCAGATACAGCTTTTAAGTTATGCGGTTGTTGATTACGATATGTTTACACAAATAGAAGAAGCTGATTTTATCGCCATAAGTAACTTTAATATTGCCCGTATTGTCAGGGCCCAGGAAGAGGATTATTTAAGGGTTCTTCTAACACAGTTAGGCCAGCAACAAGCAGCCTTTATTTTGGAAGAAGTTCACCAGTCGTATAGTGAATGTGATGTCGGGTCGCTTATGGGCGGAACGGATTTTACCAAAACCAAAGAGCCTGAAATGAACGCGTTGATAAAAGAGATATACGCAGGTTACTCCGAAGAACAGAAAGCAATATTTAATCAATATGCGTCACATGATCTTTGTTGGATAGCTTTTTCAGGGTGGCCGGAGAGCAGCTACCCTAAGCTGCCGGATGAGTTTAAGCCGCTGTTTGATGAGTTGCGATATTATAGAGATCACCAGGTGATTGTGCTTTCAGCCCAAGCTATTGACGGCAGCTATGCCTTATCAACCCTGTTTTCCCGCCTTGACATGGAATTACGCAAGGACACATTCGTATTTATGATCTTGATGGATATACCGGGAGAACATTTGAATGATTTCTTGCGGCGTAATCACCTTTCGGGAAAAAATTTTGGTACAGAGATCAGCCCTGATAATATTACTGATGGATTGTTAACAAAGGCGATCAAAAATGCACGTTCTAGTAGAGAGATTAAATTGTACGAGATCAAAGAAAATAGAATGGTTTTAGTTGCGCGCAAAGAAGCGCTTGAATTATATCAGCATCCGGAAAGCGGATTATTGGGCGTTGAGGTCAAGCCTGAGCCCGGGCAATTGCCTGTATGTATTATGGAAGCGAGGTAAAAAACCTTTACCATTTTTTCCTCGATAAAAACTCATAAATTTATAAAATCCA
>JAQULX010000228.1:0-2670 GCA_028718465.1 Dehalococcoidales bacterium
CAGCTGCAAGCGGGGTTGCAGGCCGGTTCGCCGCAGCCGCACTGTTCACCGAAATCATAGTGCAGTTCACTGCACGGGCCGCAGGGGCCGGAACTACCGGCCGGCCCCCAGAAATTGTCCCTGGCTCCAAAACGCATAATCCGTTCAGCTGGAACGCCGACTTTTTTATTCCAGATTTCAAAAGCCTCGTCATCGTCTGTATATACCGTAATCCATATCCTCTCCGGCGGCAGATGCAAACAGCCGGTGACGAATTCCCAGGCCCAACTGATAGCTTCTTTCTTAAAATAATCACCGATGCTGAAATTGCCCAGCATCTCGAAGAAAGTCAGGTGTTTCTCATCGCCCACCGATTCAATATCCGTGGTGCGAAAGCTTTTTTGACATGACGCCAGGCGGCGGTTAGGAGGTGTTTCCAGTCCCAGATAATAGTTCTTGAACTGCACCATGCCGGCGGTAGTAAAAAGCAGGGTAGGATCGTTATAAGGTACCAGGGATGAACTGGGAACAATGGTATGCTGCCTTTCTTCAAAAAATTTCAGATAGGCGCTGCGTATTTCATTTGTATTCACAAACTGCTCCTCTTTTTACCAATTGCCAGCGATCAGCCAAAATCTTGTTGTCAATCCCCACGCCTGAATACCAAACGCTCTGTGGGGACCCATCCGGTATCTGCTGTTTGCGGCACTAAGTTAAGGTATTTAGCGGACTCCGGGATAACAGGTTCTGTTAACTGCGCACTGACACCAATACGATTTTAGAGTAAGGCCGTTGGAGTGTCAATTATCAAGGCAGATGTTCATTCCCTGGGTAGATGCTTTCTCCTGAGCGGCTTATCTTTCAAGAAAAGGTTTACGACGAAGGCTACCGCTACCATGCCGCAGCTAATCCAGAATACTTCAGCCAGCGCTGAATTTAAAGCCTCTCTCAGAACGTTCAGCACCTCTCCGAATATCGCCGTTCCCTGCTCTCCCGATGAGGCCAGATAGTTTTTTAATCCGGCCTGGGCTTCGGCGTTCACCAGCGCTTGAGGATTGTCTACCAGGGAGCTTAACATCTCCGGGGGTATTACCGCCTTCGCGCTGTCGGACAGCTTACCGATAAACTCAGCACTAAACCGGTTGGCCATTATCGATCCAAAAACAGCCAGCCCCAGAACGCTTCCTATAGAGCGGAAGAATATTGAAGCTGAAGTGGCTACGCCAAGTATCTTGTTCGGTACAGCGTTCTGTACCGACAGGGTATAGCACGGCATAATAATACCCGATCCTATACCAACCAGAGTAATATTGAAGATTGCCGCGGAATAACTTGTCTGCGAGGTCATGAGGGCCAGCAGCACCAATCCGATCGCTGCCAGCGCAATACCAATCCCGCCCAGCAGCTTGTAATACCCTCCTATGCGGGACAAGCTCTGACCGGAAATCAGGCTGCCGACTACGATGCCTAATAGCATCGGCGTCATAAAACTGCCGCTGGCGGTCGCTGTAGCCCCCATCACGCCCTGAAAGAAGAGCGGAACGAAGGTTATAACGCTGAAAGTGCCCGCTCCCGCAATAAAGGATATTATTATAGAGGCCGTTACGATCTCATTTTTAAAAAGAGAAAAAGGAAGAATCGGGTCCTCTGTGCGTTTCTCGATAAAAATGAATAAAACCAGCATGACTGCCGAGAAGACCAGCGTCCCGATTATCGGGGCTGAAGTCCAGGGAAAGGCCAGTCCGCCCCAGGAAAGAGCCAGCATCAGCGGCACCACTGACAGGGTCAGCGCTGCCACTCCTGCGTAATCTACCTTGCGCTTGTAGCTATCCGGTATATAGTTAGGGAAAAAGCGCAGCATCACGAACAGGGTAATCATACCCAGCGGGACGTTCATGAAAAATACCCAGGGCCAGGACAGGAGGTCCGTAATAACTCCTCCCAGGGTCGGCCCGATCACAGAGGAAATGCCGATTACTCCGCTCAGGAACCCGCTGTATTTTCCCCTCTCCACCGGCGGAAAAAGATCGGCAACGACTGTCAGAGCGTTAGCCATCATAACACCGGCCCCCAGACCCTGGATAGCCCGGAAGATAATGATTTGCGTCATGGTCTGGCTGAAACCGCAGAGTAAGGCCCCCAGTGTAAATATAATTATCGCGCCGACATAGAATACTTTTCGTCCGTACATATCGGACAATTTGCCCGTGATCGGAACGATAACCGTCGAAGTAATCAGGTAAGCCGTTGTCACCCAGGCATACTGGCTGAACCCTCCAAGGTCGGTGATTATCCTGGGCATAGCGGTAGCTACCACGGTCTGATTGAGGGAACTTAAAAAGAGTGCCATTAACACCCCGGCCAGGGTCAATAAAATCTGCCGCCGTGGTAAAGAGGACGGATCAACACCGGGCTCCGGTTTAAATTCCGGACTCATGTGATACTTTCGCATAGATCATCAATTGGAAACAGTCAGCGGACAACCTGAATCTTTTCCATTATATCAAATTCAACTACGGGACACTTTCGGCCGATAGCGGCAGCCAGTCTGATTATTTCAAAAACTGACCGACTACGGTGAAAAGGGAAAAAAGAGGCTGAAAACATATATTGCCAGTGGAATGGATAATATCGAAAAGAGAAAACTGGCCACGATTAACTGGTTACTTAAAGGTCGGTTGCCGCCTGCCC